>NZ_JADYVV010000033.1:0-95281 GCF_020194035.1 Bradyrhizobium sp. BRP56 | reverse complement strand
GAAGCCACAGTGTCGTGGTTTTGCATCTGCGGCTGGAACGCCGATGCAGGAGGGCCAACCCCCATCTCTCATAAAGCTGTACACATCAAATTCGGTTATTCACCTCCTTCATGCTCTGCAGCACACCGTGCCAGATCACCTTCACAAGATCGCTTCGGCGACCGCGGAAGACGAACAGATGACCGCTGAGCGGGTCCTTGCGCAGCACCTCCTGCACCTGGAGTGCCAACGACGGAAAGCCTCGGCGCATGTCCGTGTAGCCTGTCGCGAGCCACACTCGCGCGCCCGTGGGAACTGGGATCATCGGCGGACCAAAGCATCGAGAACACGACGTAGCGCGTCTCCATCAACGTCGCCATCGACCCGGATGCGGTGCCCGGTACCAAGATCAATCTCGATGATGCCGTGGCTCTTGCGTCGACGCGTCGTCGTCGTCAACGGCGCTTCGGCCACCTCCCGCGGTGGCGCGGACGACCCAATCTCGACCGGAACAAACGGCGCTATGCTCGCTTCGCCGTGCCTGCAAAGCTCCTTGCGCCACCTGAACAGCTGGCTCACATGAAGCCCGGCCACGCGAGCCACCTCGGAAACATTGGCGCCGGGCTCCAGCGACGCTGCAACAAGCCGTTCCTTCTCATCTTGCGACCAGCGGCGCCGCCGCTCGACCGACGTGATCACCTCCGCCCTCGAAATCGTCATAGCGCTTCTCCTAGGATTACCCCTAGGACCTGCAGCGATCGCGTTCGTCAAACAAGGCGGCCCTCAACGGAGGGATACGGCTGACCTACGTCAACGTGGGGAGCTGCGATGAGCGATCAAGCAGCTTCGACAGGCTCAAGTACTCGAGAAACCGAGGATCCTCCGGTACAAGCGTCAACAACATCTGAAATCCTCTCGCGCTTCCCTCCTGCCGCATCACTGGGTGCGCAGCGCTCGTCGAGGCACAAGAGACGTTTCGATAACGCCATCCGCACCGACTTGATTGCATGGCTCAGGCAGAATGACCCCGCCGATTTCGCCGAGCTGATGGATCTGCGACGCGCTCTATACAGCCTTGCCTCGAAGGGCAAGTATCGCATCTTCCTGTTAGGTCTAACGAATGCCGGAGAGCGCAAAATAAAACTGGTCGGACCGAACAGTGCCGTCATGATCGTGAGCGAAAAGTCGCGTCACTACCTGTTGCGGCTGCTGTGCCGGCTCAGGAAGGCTCGTGAGTGGCCTCCGATCAGGACTGATGCCAACGTCACTTTCCGTCAGCCGCGACATCCTGGCGGACCTAATCAACGCAGTGCCCTTTCAGAATCCAGTAACCAGCGAAATGTTGCTAACGCTAAATCCGGCGCGGGCTGCAGTCGTGCCATGATGAGCTCCTTTGTTGATGATTGAGCCGCCGTCTTCTGAATTCGGCACCTGGCGCAACAGCGATCTGGGCCGAAAATTTCACCGTTGCCGAACAACTATCGACAAAAGGTCAGCGCGACGCGAATCGATGCTGAGTGACTTTGAGCTGACCACCCGGTCGTTCGAGCGACAGAAATGATTCTCTCTATTTTTCTCGAGGATTTCTGCACCTCTTGCAGGGGAGCTCACTTTTGGGGGTGGTCGTTTAAAACCGCCCTTAACGTCGTCAGGAGGGCCGTACGTGCGTTATTCGCGATGGGATGTCAAAACCCTCAAAATTTGGGAAACGCGATTTTAGAGAGTCCGCTGCAGATTGCCTCGCCATTTCAGCGGGTTACAGCTTGTATACGAATTCGCTTTGCGATCAGCATAGTGAGGTGAATATAGCGAAGCGCTCCTGATCGAGACCTCAATCGGAGAGGTCTCTTTGAAAGGCGGCAAGGCCGTCTCATACAGCAGGAGTGACGATGTCGAAGTCCAAGAGATCGAAAAGCAGCCGGTCAAAGACGCGGCGAGACCATGCTGCACGCCTTCGGGCGTTCGCAGAGCGAAACGGCAGCTCTGTCGAACCCCCGAAACTCGGGATCAGCAACTACCCAAGTCACCTGAGGGGTCTCGCGACCAATCGCTACGGCGGCAATCAGCTTCAGAGCGAGCGTGGCCTCAAGGGCGGTACCTATGGTCCTGCCGGAGAGGTTCGCGTTTACTCCGAGGAGGAGCGACGGCAGCACGAGAAGAGGTTGCGCGAGCAGGGGGACCTGCAATGAGTCGGCAGCTTATGTCTCGACGCGCAGCGAGGACTCGTCAGCTGCGCGCGCAGTTAAAGGCGCACATGCTGACAAGCCTGAGGGAAGCTCAACGGAAGTCGGGCGATTCGCTTGGAGACATCGTCAACCTGATCGAATACCTTGGCGTTGACGAGGTGCTCCGGATTCTCATCGATCCGGATGAAACTGGCGAGCCTCCCTCGGGCTTCGTCAGGCTCATGAAGAGCGATC
The DNA here is from genome assembly GCF_020194035.1 of Bradyrhizobium sp. BRP56. Classification (NCBI taxonomy): domain Bacteria; kingdom Pseudomonadati; phylum Pseudomonadota; class Alphaproteobacteria; order Hyphomicrobiales; family Nitrobacteraceae; genus Bradyrhizobium; species Bradyrhizobium sp. BRP56. The sequence goes on along the minus strand of NZ_JADYVV010000033.1, from coordinate 92,882 downwards.
TCGCCCGCTTCACCATCGAGCAGGTGCTGGTTGACTTCGCGGCTTCTTGCTTGTTGACCAAACTGCAAGTCGAAACGGCGCGAGCACGTCTCGCTTTGTACTCGCGTTCGTGTGGCGGGGCTGATGAGTGAGCCTCCTCTAGCCATCAAGGGCGGCGGGACCACTGCCGCCCTTTTGACTGCACCGGAACTACGCAACTGGGTCATCGAGGTAACCGGAACCTGGACGTCGGTGCTGGTCGTCACTTTGAACTGTCGATCTTTGGTCCGCGCTGACGACGGGACGTTCGTCGAGGCAAACGAGACTCGGGTCCGCAGGTCGATAGTGCATTTTGGGAACCTGGTCGATCGAGCGGTACACGGTCGCCTTGTTCAACGCTTCGACCGTCGCGTGGCCCGCATCCCCTTTCTCGAGTGCGGAGCCGATCGAGGATGGCACGGCCATCTCCTGATCGAGCCACCGTACTTCATGATGCGCGGGAAGTTCATCGAAGTTATTGAACAGAGCTGGAGTAAGTGCGAGTGGGGCTCAACGTGCCATATTCGTGAGGGCGACGAGGGCTCCGCCAGTTACCTGACTAAAGCTCGATCCAAGGCCGCCATGGAGGTCTGGACCGACACTTTGATCGTCGAGGGGGTCGTGTTGAGCACTAAATAGACCTGCACGCTACCCTCACTTGTCGGTGCGAGTCATCCCCGTTGAACGTGTGCCTTATCTTCAAAACAAGTAACAGGAGAACATCTCTTCTGGGACTTATCTGGACTATTGCCCAAATGAAACATCGCAAGCGAAGTAGTCGAGGAGTTTAGATGCATGACAAAGGCCATCGCTAGACTGATCAAGGAAGAGCTCGACTGGATGCGTGAAGCGCAACGAGATTGGGGTCATATCTTAATCGATCCGCATTTAATCAACGTTGCCCGTAATCCAGCTCTACAAAGGCTGTTCAGTGAATCCGAGTTAGTTAAGTCCGATCCGTTCCACTGGAAGCTGTTGCTCGCCTGCCTTGCTCCAATAGTCTATTCGCCACCCAAAGCCGGCCCCGGCCGCCCAGTTGGTTGGACTCCTGAGGTCTGTCATGAGCTGCTGAGCGAGGCATACAGGCTGCGATTGGCGACGCCCAAGAAAAGTGTCGATCAGATCGCGTACGAGCTTGAAGAGCCGTGGAAGAAACGAAAGCTGATTGTCGATCGGGAGCGGATTCAGAATCTGTTGCGCGATGCTAGAGCAAAGGTAGGAGGGGGAACTCGACGCGATCGCAGACCATTCAGCATATCGACTGAATCAGAAGGGGAAGTTGCTGCGGGATATCGTTTGGGCGTTTTCGAAGGGGGGCAAATCGGAGTTGATCCGACGGCGAAGGCTAGGAATCGCCGATATCTCGAATGTGAAATAATCACCGCCTTCGATTTGAGAGACAGACTGAAAAGTGTTCTGCACCACATCGGAATTGCTTGAGCGTAGCAGACTGCAAGCAACGGCCCACTGGGCAGGCGTCCGCCTTCCGAGAACAATCGCCTAGGGCCGCAGTTGAGCAATACGGCGACGTGGCGGGCACACTGCACTCGTTATGTGAATTAAAGGAAGAGCTGGTTTGGGAGTACAGAACGGCTTTGGCGGTCGTGCTGTGAGTGTGTCCAGGTCAATTCAGACCGATTTGAAAGGACGTGCTGTGACTAACGATCCTCCCTATGGTTATCCTTGGCGTAGGCGGCCGGTGTTGGTCGACGCCAATCTCTCCGAAGGAGTGATGCCCTGGGCTGCTATGCGTGCTGCCGGGTATTCCCGTAAATTTTTGTTGCCGGCTCCAATGCGGCTCGCCCACGTCTCGTATTCAGAACCGCCAGAATTTCTCTACGTCACGGGCGACCGGGCCGACAGCATTCACACGTTCTGGTTTGCGAGCGACGGCGGAACTGGCGAGCTAAGCATTGTCAACGGTGAGTTAGCGCACGTGGACTGCTATGGTTGCAGTTTCACGATGTCTGACAACACCTTGGAGTTTAGTCCTCACAATGCCGGCGGTATCCGCAGTTCGCTTGGGTCGGAGCGCGAAATTCCTCGTAATTCGGAGGAGCTGTTGCTTGCGTCGCTGACTGGACTTTTCCCGAGCGGTCCAATGGAGCAATCCAAATGACCACAAAGGCACTCTCTTCAGACGAAATCAGAGCCCGCGGTCAGAAACGGCTAGAGTACCGAATGATTGCGGAACCGGAAGGCACGGATGAACCGACGCCAGACCTGTTGACGACCGACGTCATTGATTGGTTCATGTTGCGGGCTCCCCGTGTGAAGTTCGAGCTCTGCTCGCTTAAAATCGCGATCCTGCAGGGAATGGACCAAGGTCGCGCGCAAAGCGGGGAGTACACGATCTACTGCGGTGGTGGGATCGCGGTTGTCTGCAGCGGGAAATCTGCGCTGCTACTGCTCGGCTACGAACGAATCCGAGAACTGCTGAGGTACCTCGACTATGAGCTGGAGCAGGCTTCCCGTAGCGCGTGGGACGATCTGGTCGTCACGTCGCTGACGCCTGCCCAAACCTCGCAGGCCACCACTAACTCCACTGAACCCAGAAAAGCCCGCAAATCACCGAAGGTCAGGCCTCCCGCACCAACTGCTTAGTTGACCAATCCTTTAAGACAAAGCAGCCCCGCCGGCTTCCCCGGCGGGGCTGTTTTCGCTGTGCTAGACTCGCCTCCTACCCACTGAAACGTCACAGGACCGACGGAGGGTTAATAGTCTTTACCATCGCGATCGTCGGCCTGCCCGACAAGGCGGTGTCGGAAGCCCGCGAACGCGTGCGTTCGGCGCTGATCGCCTCCGGCCTCGCGCTTCCCGCGCGCCGCATCACCGTCAACCTCGCACCCGCCGACCTGCCCAAGGAGGGCAGCCATTACGACCTGCCGATCGCGCTCGGCCTGATGGCGGCGATCGGCGCGATCCCGCCGGATGCGCTGAACGGCTTCACCGTGCTCGGCGAGCTCGGGCTCGACGGCTCGCTCGCAGCCGTTGCGGGCGTGCTGCCCGCGGCAATCGGCGCCAATTCGCGCGACGAGGGATTGATCTGCCCGGCCGCCTGCGGCTCGGAAGCCGCCTGGGCCAGTCCGGACATCCAGATCATCGCGGCACAGTCGCTGATCCAGATCGCCAACCACTTCAAGGGCACGCAGGTGCTGTCGCGCCCGCAGCCGAAGGTGCATGAGCGCGAGGAAACGCTTTTGGACCTGCGCGACATCAAGGGCCAGGAGAGCGCGAAACGCGCGCTCGAGATCGCCGCTGCCGGCGGTCATCATCTGCTGATGATGGGCTCGCCCGGCGCCGGCAAATCGATGCTGGCGGCGCGACTGCCCTCGATCCTGCCGCCGCTGTCGCCGTCGGAGCTGCTCGAAGTCTCGATGATCGCCTCGGTTGCCGGCGAGATCCGCGACGGCGCCTTGACCGCGCGACGCCCGTTCCGCAGCCCGCATCATTCCGCCAGCATGGCCGCGCTGACCGGCGGCGGCATGCGCGCCAAGCCGGGCGAGATCTCGCTGGCGCATCAGGGCGTGCTGTTCCTCGACGAATTGCCGGAGTTCGATCCGCGCGTGCTGGATTCGCTGCGCCAGCCGCTGGAGAACGGCGAGGTATCGGTGAGCCGGGCCAACCACCGCGTCACCTATCCGGCGCGCTTCATGCTGGTTGCGGCGATGAACCCGTGCCGTTGCGGCCATGCCTATGAGCCCGGCTATTCCTGCAAGCGCGGCCGGCTCGACCGCTGCACCGCCGACTACCAGATGCGGATCTCCGGCCCGCTGATGGATCGCATCGACCTGCGGATCGAGGTGCCCGCCGTGACCGCGGCCGATCTGATCCTGCCGCCGCCGGCGGAGGGATCGGCCGAGGTTGCCGCCCGCGTCGCGGCCGCGCGCGACATCCAGCTCGCGCGCTATGCGGCAGCCGGCATGCCGCATGTCCGCACCAATGCGGAAGCGCCGAGCTCGCTGCTCGAGACCATCGCGCAGCCCGACGCGCATGGGCAGAAGCTGCTGCGCGAGGCGGCCGACAACATGCACCTCACCGCGCGCGGCTATCACCGCGTGCTGCGCGTGGCGCGCACGCTTGCCGATCTCGACGGCGCCGAGACGATCGGCCGGCTGCATCTCGCCGAAGCGCTGTCCTATCGTGCATTGGCCGATGATTTGCGTCGCGCCGCGTGATCTCCCCCGCTTTCCGCCCGGTGCCCGCCGCGTCAACGTGACAGTAACCACTCTCATTTACGCTCCGCAAACCATAAGCACCGCGATCGGCGGCATGCTTGGGTCGAGCGAGTTGTGTCATGTTGCGTTTGAAGATTTTGACCTCGGTGGTCCCCCTTGCCGTGGCCGCGGTCCTTGCCCGCGCCGAATTCCTGCCGGGCCCGCGGCCCTGCATCGAGGTGGGCGGCGCCACGATGCAGATCGCATCGATCCCCTGGCTGGCGCAGCTTCACGTCAGCTTCACTGACGACCCCAGCCAAGCCACCGTCCGGGTCCAGATCGCCGACAGCGCCGACGCCGCCGACTTCACCGTGATCGACGACATCGACGATGCCGAGGCCGGCGCCTGCGAGAGCGGCGCGACGGCGCAGCTGATCGGGATTTCCGGCGATGCCTCGGCAACCGGCCCCGTCATCTATCTGACGCGTGATGCTGGCCCGTCCGACTATCGTGTCTTCGTGCAGTCGAAGACGTTCTCAGCGCGGGATGCCGCGGCCCTGATCGTCAGCGCCCGCGGCGGACACCGGCGCCTTGAAGCCGCAACGCCCGAACCTGACAAGCGCGTCCCGAACCGGGTCATGGCGGAATTAACCTCCCGCTAACCCTGTTCTGAGGGCAGCGCGAAATGGCCACCAATTTCAAGCACTTTGCAAGCTGGCCGACGCATCGTCAGCGCCAGATCAAGCTGTCTCAGGGTCACCATTGATGGGGCGTTTCTTCCGGATCAAGTTGCGCCTTCGCCGCTTCCTCCGGCGCCATTCCTGGCTCGCGACGATCGTGCGCTCGTTCACGATCTTCTCCGTCGCGTTCGGCAGCGCCTTCGGGTTCATTTCGGGCGCGCTCTCGCAACAGAGCGGCTACGATCCCAATGCATTCGCGATCGGGGTCAGCTTCCTGTTCGCGCTCGCCTGCCTCTGGATCGTGACGCTCGGCATCCGCCTGCGGCTGATGCGCAAGCGGCTGCGCACCATCGCCATGCACAATGAAGCGATGGCCGACCGCAACTGGGAACTGCAGGAGGCCGAGCAGCGCGCCTCTACCCTGTTCGAGGCGCAGGACGATCTGATCGTGCTGCGCGACCTCGACGGGCTCATCACCTATGCCAACGATGCCTATTGCGAGCTGGCGCAGAGGCCCCGCAGCGAATTGATCGGCAGCACCGCAACGCTGAAGGTGCTCGAGCAAGGCGACACCGCGCTCGAATCCAACGGCACGCGGGTCTACGACCAGAAGATCGAGGGCCCGCTCGGGCCGCGCTGGATCGCCTGGCGTGAAGGCCTCGTGCGCAACGATGCCGGTGCGCCGGCGGAGATGCAGAGCGTCGGCCGCGACGTCACCGACCGCACCGAGAGCGAGCGCGCCCTCGCCGAAGCGCGCGATCAGGCCGACGCCGCCAACCGCGCCAAGTCGCGCTTCCTTGCGATGGCGAGCCACGAGATCCGCACCCCGCTGAACGGCATCATCGGCATGAGCGGATTGCTGATGGATACGCAGCTGACGCCGGAGCAGATGACCTACGTCAAGGCGGTCAAGACATCGGGCGACGCGCTGCTCGCGCTGATCGAGGAGTTGCTCGATTATTCCAAGATCGAAGCCGGCAAGATCGATCTCGAACGGCGCGCGTTCGCGCTGTCCGGCCTGATCGAGGACATCACCGAGCTGCTGGCGCCGCGCGCGCAGACCAAGGGCATCGAGATCGCCGCCTATGTCGACGAACGGTTGCCGATGCAGGTGACCGGCGACGCCGCGCGGCTGCGTCAGGTGCTGCTCAATCTCGCCGGCAACGCCATCAAGTTCACCGCGACCGGTGGCGTGGCGCTGATCGTCGAGCCCGGCATCTGGCCGAACGAGATCAGTTTCCTGGTCCGCGACACCGGCATCGGCATCGCACCGGAAGCGCAGCAGCGCATCTTCCGGGAGTTCGAGCAGGCCGACGACCGGATCGCGCGCAGCTATGGCGGCACCGGCCTCGGCCTCTCGATCAGCGACCGCATCGTCAAGCGGATGGGCGGCCGCATCACGCTCGCAAGCACGCCGGGCGCCGGCTCGACCTTCGAGGTGTCGATCCCGCTCGTCGCGGCCGATACCGGCGAGGCCAACGGCTTCGCCGCGCCCGACTTGACGGGACAGTCGATCATGCTGGTGGCGCCGCACAGCATCGAGGTCTCGCTGATCTCGCGGCGGTTGCAGCGCTGGGGCGCACAGACCTGCATCGTGTCGGATGCCAACGTCGCCGAGGCGCTGCTGCCGGAGCGGAGCTGGCATGCGGTGCTGATCGATCACACGCTCGGCACGCCGGCGATGGAGGCGTTTGCCGACGCCTCCCGCCTCCATGCAACCCATCGCATCGTAATGTTCACGCCGGCGACGCGGCAGGACCTTTCGGCTTCCGAGTCAGCCATGTTCACCGGCTACCTGGTGAAGCCATTGCGCGCGTCGTCGCTCGCCGCGCGCCTGACCGCATCGCCGGAAATCGCTGCGCCGAGCCTCGCGATCGAGGCGGCCGCCGAGTCCGCGCCCGCTGCGCTTGCATCCGCGCTGCCGGACAAGGGGCTCTCGATCCTGGTCGCCGAGGACAATGAGATCAACGCGCTGTTGATGCGCTCGTTGCTCACCCGGCTCGGCCACAACGTGGTCATCACCACCAACGGTGAGCAGGCGATGGAGTCCTGGCTGTCGGCGACCTCGGCCGGCACGCCCTATGATCTCGTGCTGATGGACATCCAGATGCCGCGCCTCAACGGCATCGAGACCACCAAGCAGATCCGCGCCCATGAGGCGGCGCAATCCGTCCGCCGGACCCCGATCCTGGCACTGACGGCAAATACGCTGGTGGAGGACCGCTATGCCTGCTTCGAAGCCGGCATGGACGGTTTTCTGATCAAGCCGCTCGACCGCGAAAAGCTGGAAGAAGCGCTCGCGGGCCTCGCCGCCGCGCGGCACGTTGCGGCGTAGCAGCCAATACCTCAGTGTCGTCCCTGCGCAAGCAGGGACCCATAATCACCGAAGCCAGCTTTACGCCCGCTGGGGCTACAGCCCTGCAAATCACAGACACCTGTGGCTATGGGTCCCCGCGTTCGCGGGGACGACAGCTGTGATGTGGCGCGTTCGCCGGAATGCGGTGCCGGCTACAGGCGGCGCAGCGCGACCGACTGCACCACGTGGTCGGCGCCCTTCTTCAGGATCAGCGTCGCGCGCGGGCGGGTCGGCAGGATGTTGTCCTCGAGATTGGCGAGGTTGGTGCGCTCCCAGATCGCGATCGCGGTCGCCGTTGCTTCCTCGTCCGACAGCGGCGCGTAGCGGTGGAAGTAGGACCTCGGATCGGTGAACGCGGTGTCGCGCAGCGCCAGGAAGCGCTTGATGTACCACTCCCGCAGCACGGCCTCGTCGGCGTCGATATAGACCGAGAAGTCGAAGAAGTCGGAAACGAACGGCACCGCCTTGCCGTCGCGCGGCAGCCGCCCGGTCTGCAGCACGTTGACGCCCTCGACGATCAGGATGTCGGGCTGGTCGATCTCGACCCATTTGTTCGGCACGATGTCGTAGGTCAGATGCGAATAGACCGGCGCGCGCACGCGGCGCCGTCCGGCCTTGATGTCGCTGAGGAACGACAGCAGCGTCGGCAGGTCGTAGCTTTCCGGAAAGCCCTTCTTCTGCATGATGCCCTGCCGCTCGAGCACCGCATTCGGAAACAGAAAACCGTCGGTCGTGATCAGATCGACCTTCGGCCGCGGCGACCAGCGCGCCAGCAGCGCCTGCAGCACGCGTGCCGTGGTCGACTTGCCGACAGCGACGGATCCGGCGACGCCGACGATGTAGGGCATCTTGCGGTCGCGGATGTTGAGGAACTGACGCTGCGAGTAATACAGCCGCTGCGTCGCATCGACATAGATCGAGAGCAGCCGCGACAGCGGCAGGTAGATGTCCTCGACTTCCTGCAAATCGAGGCGATCGTGCATCGAACGCAGGCGATCGAACTCGCCGGGCTCGAGCGTCATCGGCGTATCGTCACGCAAATGCGACCATTGCTGGCGCGTGAAGATGCGGTAGGGGTTGTACTGTTGATCTGGTGCCCGGATGTCCATGAGGCCGCCCCTCTCGATGCGCTCGATCATTTGCGCTAGTCGCGTTTGCGCGACGCCTTCTCTTCCAGTCCCGACATCGAGGTGCGCTTCTCCAGCGCGGCCTCGACGTCCTCCAGCCTCACGCCGCGGGATTTCAACAGAACCAGCAGGTGAAACACGAGATCGGCACTTTCGGCGATGAGGTGATCGCGGTCATTCTCGACCGCGGCGATCACGGTCTCGACCGCTTCCTCGCCCAATTTCTTGGCGCAATGCTCCGCGCCCTTGTCGAGCAGCTTGCGGGTGTAGGACGCCTCACCGCCCGTTGCAGCGCGGGCGTCGATGGTGGCGGCCAGATCGTGGACCGTGAAACGCGACATCAACTCAACTCAAGCATGCACGGCGGCACCGCACGGGTGCCACCCCTTAGGTGGGGACTTAGCATTTTTGTGACAAGGAGTCCCAGCTCTCCCTGTTTGAGCGTGGTCTTCACGGAAAACCGGTTTCCACTTTTCCTGACCACGCTCACGCTAGGGATCGAGCCGCATCGGCAGGCCGGCGCGCATCATGTGATCCTTGGCCTGGCGGATGGTGAATTCCCCGAAGTGGAAGATCGACGCGGCCAGCACGCCGGTGGCGTGACCCTCGCGGACGCCGTCGACCAGGTGGTCGAGATTGCCGACACCACCGGACGCGATGACCGGTACGGGGACACTGTCCGCGATCGCCCGGGTCAGCGGCAGGTCAAAGCCCTGTCTGGTGCCGTCCCGGTCCATCGAGGTCAGCAGGATTTCGCCGGCGCCGAGCGCGACGACCTCCTGGGCATATTCGATCGCGTCGATCCCGGTGGCATTCCGTCCACCATGGGTGAAGATCTCCCAGCGGTCCGAGCCGCCGGCGCGCTTGACCCGCTTGGCGTCGATCGCGACCACGATGCATTGCTCGCCGTATTTCTCGGCCGCTTCCTTGACGAATTCGCGCCGGCTGACGGCCGCCGAATTGATCGAGACCTTGTCGGCGCCGGACCGCAGCAGGGTCTTGATATCGTCGACGGTGCGGACGCCGCCGCCCACGGTCAGCGGCATGAAGCAGGCTTCCGCCGTCCGCCGCACCACATCCAGCATGATGCCGCGGTTTTCATGGGTGGCAGTGATGTCGAGGAAGGTGAGCTCGTCGGCACCGGCGGCATCATAGGCGATCGCGGCTTCGACCGGGTCGCCGGCGTCGCGCAGATCGACGAAGTTGACGCCCTTGACCACGCGCCCGTCCTTGACGTCGAGGCAGGGGATCACGCGAACCTTGAACATGATCTCCTCCTACGCGCCGCGGATCAGCTGAAGGGCAGCGGCCGGATCGAGCCGTCCGTCATAGAGCGCACGGCCGACGATCGCGCCGGCGAGCTTTTTGGCGCGCGGCTCCAGCAGCGCCTCGACGTCGTCGATCGAGGCAAAGCCGCCGGAGGCGATCACCGGAATCGAGATGCGGTCGGCAAGCGCAATGGTCGCATCGAGATTGAGGCCCTTGAGCAGGCCGTCGCGGGCGATGTCGGTGAAGATAATCGCGGCGACGCCGGCATCCTCGAAGCGCTGCGCGATCTCGAGCGCGGTCACATGCGAGGTCTCGGCCCAGCCCTCGACCGCGACCTTGCCGTCGCGCGCATCGAGGCCCACGGCGACACGGCCGGGGAATGTCTTCGCCGCGCCCTTCACGAGCTCAGGATCGCGCACCGCGGCGGTGCCGATGATGACGCGCGTGATGCCCTTGTCGAGCCAGGCCTCGATCGTCTTGAGGTCGCGGATGCCGCCGCCGAGCTGCACCGGCATGGTGACGGCCTTCAGCATCGCCTCCACCGCATGCGCATTCATCGGCTTGCCGGCGAAGGCGCCGTCAAGATCGACGACGTGGAGATATTCGAAGCCCTGCGCGGCAAAGCTCGCCGCCTGCGCCGCCGGATCGAGATTGAACACGGTGGCGCGCGCCATGTCGCCCTGCTCCAGGCGCACGCACTGGCCGTTCTTCAGATCAATCGCTGGAAAGAGAATCACGGCTTCCACTTCAAGAAATTGGCGATCAAAGCGAGGCCGAAGCGCTGGCTCTTCTCGGGGTGAAACTGGGTGCCGATCGCGGTGTCCTTGCCGACGATCGCGGTCACCGGCCCGCCATAGTCGGCGCGCGCGAGCACGTCCGCCTCATTGGCGGCGTTGAGGTGATAGGAGTGCACGAAATAGGCGTGACGTCCCTTCGGCCCGAGCGGCAGCCGCTCCAGCACCGGATGCTCGCGCACCATGTCGAGCGTGTTCCAGCCCATATGCGGGACCTTCAGGCTCTCGTCGCGCGGCTCAATCTTCTCAACATCGCCGCCGATCCAGTTGAAGCCCTCGGTGATCACGTGCTCCTTGCCGCGCGTCGCCATCAGCTGCATGCCGACGCAGATGCCGAAGAACGGCCGGGCCTTGACCCGCACCGCCTCGGTCAGCGCCTCCAGCATGCCGTCGACCGCGTCGACGCCGCGGCGGCAATCGGCGAAGGCGCCGACACCGGGCAGCACGATGCGATCGGCGCGATACACCGCATCGGGGTCGCGCGTCACCTTGATGGCTTGCGGATCCTCCATGCTGCGCGCGGCGCGCTCAAAGGCCTTGGCCGCCGAATGCAGATTGCCGGAGCCGTAATCGATGATTGCAACGGTCATCGCGATCCTCCTGGCTCTGGAAACAATCCGATGATGCCGCCCTGCGGCATCGACGGGGGTTTTGAGAATGACTGACCCGGAACGTCACGGGTCGGCGGCGGCGCGCCGCGATCGACCGACCGCTGGTCGTTGACAGCGCCGCGATGCCGCGCGGTCCAGCGCGCGAAGAAACGGCGCTCGGCGGCCTCGACATCGTCGCCCACGACGATGTCGATCTGGCGCCATTTGCGCCGCGACAGCGTCCAGCGTTGCAAGCTCGCCGCTTCGAGCCCGAGCAACACCATCAGCACCAGGTCGACGAAGAAGATCGCGCTGCTGCCGACGCCAAGCTTGGCCAGCGCGTAATCGATCACGAAAGTAAGAACGAGCCAGCCGATCAGTGCCAGCCAGAGCCGATGCCAGGCCAGCCAGATCGCGCCCGCAACCGCGGCCCAGAAATGGAAGCCGTCGCGCACGAAGACGAACTTGTCGGCTGCCGCGAGATCGGCGCCGTTGGCCACGGGGGCATGCACTGTATAGACCGGCATCGAACGGCTCCGCCGAGGATGGACTCTTAATTTAAAGCATGATCTTTCGGAAAACCGGCATCTACTCTTCCGGATCATGCTCCAGAGATCAGCCGCCGAGCTGACCCTTGGTCGAGGGCACTTCGCCCTGGGCACGCGGATCGATCGCAATTGCCGTCCGTAGCGCCCTCGCCAGACCCTTGAAACAGGATTCGGCGATATGATGGCTGTTCTCGCCATATAGGGTCTCGACGTGCAGAGTCACGCCGGCGTTCATCGCGAAGGCGTTGAACCACTCGCGCACCAGCTCGGTGTCGAACTCACCGATCTTGTCGCGCGGGAATTCGGCCTTGAACACCAGCACGGGGCGGCCGGAAATGTCGATCACGACGCGCGACAGCGTCTCGTCCATCGGCATGTGGATCGAGGCGTAGCGGGTGATGCCGGCCATGTTGCCGAGCGCCTGCTTCACGGCCTGTCCGAGCGCGATCCCGACGTCTTCGGTGGTGTGGTGGTAATCGACATGGAGATCGCCATCCGCCTTCACCGTGATGTCGATGCGCGAATGCCGGGCCAGGAGGTCGAGCATATGGTCGAAGAAGCCGATCCCGGTCGAAACCGTGGATACGCCTGCTCCGTCGAGGTTGACCGTCACCTCGATGTCGGTCTCCTTGGTCTTGCGCTTGATGGTTGCGGTGCGCATGAAAATTGAGCTTTCCCGTGCCGAAAACGCCGGTCTTTTAACAGGCTGATGTCACCTTCGCTACTGCGGGATGACCTCGAAACGCCCCAACTTGGGGCCATGGTGACCGGAATTCGTTGCTAAATCCCCCGATTGTAACCCCCTGCCCGACCGCCTAAATCTGCCCGGAAGAGAGGTAACCTATGCAAGCATCCCCAAATGAGCTGCCGGTCTGGCATGGCACCACGATCTGCACGGTCCGCAAGGGCGGCAAGGTGGTGATTGGCGGCGACGGGCAGGTCTCGATCGGCCAGACCGTGATCAAGGCCAATGCCAAGAAGGTCCGCCGGATCGGCAAGGGCGACGTGATCGGCGGCTTTGCCGGCGCCACCGCCGACGCCTTCACACTGTTCGAGCGACTGGAAAGCAAACTGGAGCAATATCCGGGGCAGCTGACCCGGGCGGCCGTCGAGCTCGCCAAGGACTGGCGGACCGACCGCTACCTGCGCCGGCTGGAGGCCATGATGATCGTGGCCGACAAGGACGTTTCCCTGGTGCTGACCGGCACCGGCGACGTGCTGGAGCCCGAATCCGGGGTCATGGCGATCGGTTCCGGCGGCAATTACGCCCTCGCCGCGGCCCGCGCGCTGGTCGATACCGACAAGGACGCCGAGACCATCGTCCGCCGCGCGCTGGATATCGCCGCCGATATCTGCGTCTACACCAACCGGAACGTGACGATCGAGACGATCGGCGGCTGAGCATGGCCAGCCCCTATCATTTCCGCCCGATGAGGCCGGCCGACCTGCCGCTGGTCAAGCAGTGGCTGGCATTGCCGCATGTCCGGGAATGGTGGGGCGATCCGGCCGAGCAATATGCGCTGGTCAGCGGCGACCTCGATGAGCCGGCCATGGACCAGTTCATCGTCGCAACCGATGCGTCCGATTTGGGCTACATCCAGTGCTACGAACTGACGGCGTGGAATTCCGGCTTCGGGGTCCAGCCTGAGGGCACGCGCGGGGTCGACCTCTTCATCGGCGAGCCCGACATGATGGCAGGTGGCCACGGCTCGGCGCTGATCCGCGCCTTTGTCGATGACCGGCTGGCGCAGGGCGCGCCACGCATCGTCACCGATCCCGATCCGGCCAATGCGCGCGCGATCCGCGCCTATGAGAAGGCGGGTTTTCAGAAGGTGGGTATGGTCGATACGCCGGACGGACCGGCGCTGCTGATGGCGCGCGACGCATGACGATCGCGCACAAGCCCATCACCGGCGTTTCAGCGCGGCATTGGCTGGCGATCGCGGCGGCGCTGCTCGTGCTGCAGGCGGCGCTGCTTTATGCGATGGGCCGCCTGCCGATCTGTGCCTGCGGCTACGTCAAGCTCTGGCATGGCTCGGTTCAGAGCTCGGAGAACTCGCAGCACATCGCCGATTGGTACACGCTGTCGCATGTGCTGCATGGCCTGCTGTTCTACGGTCTGACCTTCCTCCTGCTGCCGCGCCTCGCGTGGCCCGGGCGGCTGATTGTCGCGATGCTGATCGAAGGCAGCTGGGAGCTCGTCGAAAACTCCAACTGGATCATCGAGCGTTACCGCGCCGGCACGATCTCGCTCGATTATTACGGCGACACCATCGTCAATTCGGTGTCGGACACGCTTGCGATGGTTGTCGGCTTCCTGCTGGCGCGCAAGCTGCCGATCGCCGCGACCGTCGCGCTCGGCGTTTTGTTCGAAACCGTGCTGCTGCTTCACATTCGCGACAATCTGACACTGAACATCATCATGCTGATCCACCCGTTCGAGGCGATCCGGCAGTGGCAGGCGGGGCCGCCGATTCTTTAGGGGATCACGCCTTGGAGGACTGCCGCTTGCCGAGACCGCGATTCCAACCTAGCTAGAGCCAATGACTCACTTCTCTCCCCGTGAAATCGTTTCTGAACTCGACCGCTTCATCGTCGGCCAGACCGACGCCAAGCGCGCCGTCTCGATCGCGCTGCGCAACCGCTGGCGGCGGCTGCAGCTTGCCGGTTCCCTGCGCGAGGAGGTTCTGCCCAAGAACATCCTGATGATCGGGCCGACCGGCGTCGGCAAGACCGAGATCGCGCGGCGGCTGGCCAAGCTCGCCGGCGCGCCGTTCCTCAAGGTCGAGGCCACCAAGTTCACCGAGGTCGGCTATGTCGGCCGCGACGTCGAGCAGATCGTCCGCGACCTCGTCGAGGTCGCAATCGCGCAGACCCGCGAGCGCAAGCGCAAGGACGTTCAGGCCCGCGCCCAGCTTGCCGCCGAGGAACGCGTGCTGGACGCGCTGGTCGGCCCGGGATCGAGCCCGGCGACGCGCGAGTCGTTCCGCAAGAAGCTGCGCGCCGGCGAGCTCAACGACAAGGAAATCGAGATCGAGACGCAGTCGGGCGGCAGCGGCATGCCGATGTTCGAAATTCCCGGCATGCCCGGCGCCCAGATGGGCGCGATCTCGCTCGGCGACATCTTCGGCAAGATGGGCGGACGCAGCAAGACCCGCCGCCTGACGGTGGAAGGCTCGCACGAAATCCTCGTCAACGAGGAATCCGACAAGCTGCTCGACACCGATCAGCTGGTGCAGGAGGCGATCAACGCGGTCGAGAACAACGGCATCGTGTTCCTCGACGAGATCGACAAGATCTGCGTGCGCGAGAACCGCGCCGGCGGCGACGTCTCCCGCGAAGGCGTGCAGCGCGACCTGCTGCCGCTGATCGAGGGCACCACGGTCTCGACCAAGCACGGCGCCGTCAAGACCGACCACATCCTGTTCATCGCCTCGGGTGCGTTCCATATCGCCAAGCCGTCGGACCTTTTGCCGGAGCTGCAGGGCCGCCTGCCGATCCGCGTCGAGCTGCAGGCGCTGACCCGCGACGACATGCGCCGAATCCTGACCGAGCCGGAGGCGTCGCTGATCAAGCAATATGTCGCGCTGATGAAGACCGAGGGCGTCACGCTCGACATCACCGACAACGCCATCGACGCGCTGGCCGATGTCGCCGTGGCGGTGAATTCCACGGTCGAGAACATCGGCGCAAGGCGGCTGCAGACCGTGATGGAGCGGGTGCTGGACGAGATCTCCTTCACCGCGCCCGATCGCCACGGCGAGACCATCCAGGTCGACGCCGACTACGTCACCAAGCATGTCGGCGACCTCGCCAAGAACACCGACCTGAGCCGGTTTATTTTGTAGGCGGCCCCGCTAAGATCGTCGTCCCTGCGAAAGCACTAGCGTATATACATATCCTCCGCAGTCTTTCCGGAGTCTTCTCAAAGAGTTGGCCGAAAACCGCAGAGAACTTACTCATCTGCACTAGGGTTGCGCCCGCCGATTTCGGCTCTCGCCTAGTAGCTAACCCCTTGATGATGAGTCGGTTTTCTAGCCTCGAAGAGATGTGTAAATGCCCTAGTGCGAAAGCAGGGACCCACAACCCCGCAGCTCGAAGTGACCAAGACTCGGGCCGACATTCCCCTTAGAACTGCCTTCGGTGGTTATGGGTCCCGGGTCGCGCTTCGCTTGCCCGGGACGACGAGAGTGGGCGATCTATGAATCTGCGGGTGTGGCAAAACCCCTGGCGCCTGATGCTGGCCGTCAATGCGGCCGTGCTGGTCGGCGTGTTCCTGCACAAGATCGCGCTGCCGCCCTTCGTTCCCTACATCCATCTGCTGGTCGACTATCATTACGGCTTCACCAAGCGCGCGCTGGTCGGGGCGATCGTGTCGCTGTTCACCGACAAGGTGCCCGTATGGCTGGTGTTCGCGCTGGCCGGCGCGATCTGGCTGGTGACGCTCGGGCTGTTCATCAAACTGTTCCGCCGCACATTCGGCTTCAACGACGCGCATTGGCCGTTGTTCGTCTTCATCGCGGGCTCGCCGTTCTTCCTGAAGAACTTCATGCACACGCTCGGCCATTTCGACATTTATGGCTGTGCGCTGACGATCGTGCTGCTGCTGATCCCGGCGCGCTCAATGGTGTATGTGCTGATCGCCGCGCTGTTCTCGATCCTGCTGATCCTGGTCCA
Organism: Bradyrhizobium sp. BRP56; assembly: GCF_020194035.1. Taxonomy (NCBI): domain Bacteria; kingdom Pseudomonadati; phylum Pseudomonadota; class Alphaproteobacteria; order Hyphomicrobiales; family Nitrobacteraceae; genus Bradyrhizobium; species Bradyrhizobium sp. BRP56. Next base: position 76,666 of record NZ_JADYVV010000033.1, on the reverse strand, counting down.
TCACATCTTCGTCTTGATGTATGTGCCGACCATCGCGGCGATCGTGGTGCTGCGCTTTTATCTGGTGCAGGGCGTGACGCCGCGGAACGCCGTCTTCGGCATCGCAGCGCTCGCCGCGGTCGGCATCCTGTTCCCGGTCGCGCAATTCGCTGGCACGGTCGACGTGCCCTATGACGAATTCATTCGTCATCTGCAGAGCCGGATGGCCGATCCATCACGCACCAACCTGCTTCAGTTCGGCTACATCTGGTACCAGCCGCTGTCGAAGGAGTTCGCCGACACCTGGGCGCGCATGCCATCGAACATCCTGGGCGTTCCGGTGTTTGCGCTGCTGATCTGGCTGCACACGCCGCTATGGCGCTATTTCGCGCGGCTGATTGGCGCGCTCGCGAGTGATCTGCATCGCAGAATCGTGCTCGGCGCGCTCGTTGTGATCAGCGCCGGCTATTTCGTGATGTTCGTGACCGTGTTCGACTATTCGCGCTGGATCTCGAACTGGGCGGTCTGCATGTTCCTGATGCTGCATGCCACCAGGATGCTGCCGGCGTCGAAGGCTGTGCCGGTGATCCCGTCAGACGATAGCAAGACCACAATCCTCGGCTGGATCGTGACGGTGATCCCGCGCGTCGGAATCGTCCGACCGTTCTAACATTTTCGCTGATCATGCTCAGCGCGCGCGCCGGACACGCACGTAAAGCGCGCCCGCGCCGCCATGGCCGATATGCGCTTCCTCGAAGCCGACGACCAACGAGCGGAATTCCGGCAGGCTGAGCCATTCCGGAACCTGGCGGCGCAGCACGCCGCGTTCGGAATCGAGGCCACCGACCTTGCCCTTGCCGGTGATGACGAGCACGAAAGTGAGCCCGTCGCTGTGCGCGCGCTGCAGGAAGGTGAACAGCATGCGATGCGCGCGCCTCTGCGTCATGCCGTGCAGATCAAGCCGCGCATCGATCTCCTGCCGGCCGCGCGACAACTTTGCGCGTTCGCGGCGGCCGATCGGCGCCAGCGGCGGCACGTGCGGACGTTGCGCCGGCGCAGCCTTGACCGCTGTCGCGGGCTTGACCGGGATGGGTTTGGCAATCGCGTGATGGGTGGCCGGATCAGAGGCGGTGGCGTGGGCCTTCGCGGCGACCGGCCGCTTGCGCAGTGGCTTGACCTGCTTTGCCACGCTCTCCCAGAGCGCACGCTCCTCTTCGCTCAGCGCGCGCTTGCGCCGCGACGGAGCGGACAGATCGGGGATCGGCGCGGGTCGTTTCATTGATCGCGGTGATGGCGATAGCGCCGGAAGCGCCGCTTCTCCGGTTGCGGAATATCGGGCCGGGCGACCGGCAACGGCACCGGTTCTGCCACAGGTGCGGCCTGCGCGACAGGGGTGGTTGCTGCCGGCGCTGCGGGCGCCACATCCTTCGCGGCCGGGTTCTTGGCGGCGCCGGTGCCTGAGTCTTTCGCCGCGCTTTTGGCGATGCCGGCGGTCGGCACATCCGCAGCCTTCGCCGCCGGCTTGTCCTTCGGCGGCTCGGTCTGCGGAAACAGCTTTGCGATCTTGGCCGAGGGCCGCTCATCCGGAACCGGCAGCTTGTGGCCGCGCGCGACGGGGTCGAGACCCCTCGGCACCAGCATGACGAATTGCATGTTGTGCCGCAGCCGGCCCGAGACCTTTCCGGCTTCCGCACCGGCGCCGAAATAAAGATCGGCGCGCGCCGGCCCGACGATGGCCGACCCGGTGTCCTGCGCGATCATCAGCCGGTGGAACGGCGTCTTCGACTGTTCGGATTCGATCGGCAGCTCGCCGGCGATGAAGAACGGCGTACCGTAGACATGCAGCGCCTTGTCGACCGCGATCGAGCGGCCCGGCGTCAGCGGCACGCCCTGCGCGCCGACGGCCTCGTCCTTGTCGGACAGCGGGACCTCGCGGAAGAAGACGTAGGAGCGGTTCTGCCGCCGCAGGTCGTTGGCGCCGTCGGGGTTCTGCTCCATCCACTCCCTGATCTTCTGCATCGACATCTGATCCTTCGGGATGATGCCGCGGTCGATCAGGACGCGTCCGACCGGCGTATAGGGATAACCATTATGCGCATCGTAATTGATGCGCAGCGTGGTGCCGTCCTCGAGCTTGATCCGCGCCGAGCCCTGGATCTGCGCGAACAGGAGATCGGTCTGGCTCTTCAGCCAGCAGATCTCGAGCCCGCGGCCGGCGATCGCACCGTCCTCGATCTGGCCGCGGTCGTAATAGGGCACGAGCTTGCGCCGGCCGATCTTGCGATACACCGCGCCGCCATTGGGCAGGCCGACCGAATTCTGCGTCTTGCCGCGCACGAACAGGTTGGACGGGCGGCGATAGACCGGCACGTTGTAGACGTCGGTCTGGGTCCGCGATCCATCGAGCACCGGCTCGTAGTAACCGGTGACGAAGCCGGCATCCTCGCCGAGCCGCGAGATGCGCAGCGGCACAAAATTCTGCTCGAAGAAGTCCTTCGCCTTGACGCCGTCGCTCAGCGCGAGCCCCTTGGCGAGCCGGCAGGGATCGCGCAGCGAGCTCCCGAGCGCTTTCGAATCGGCAGGCGCCCCCTGCTGGCCCGCGATCGGCTTGCAGCTGGTACGAAACGCCTTGTAGGCCGCGAGATGATCGTCGGCGCTCCAGCCGGCGACGTTGGACCAGGCGAGCGGCTCGTACTGGCTGCCGCTGACCTGCAGCGGCATTTCCAGATTGGGATAGGGGATCGGGTGGCTATGCTCGTGTCGCGGCGGAGGGTGCCGGCTTGATCGGTAGCGCGCCGCGATCGCTGCGGTGGAGCACAGCACCGCGAGCGCGCAGCACGCGACCGCGAGCCGCCCGTAGCTGAGATGCTTAGTGAGCGCTTCCAGTGCCAACCAGCTTCCAATTCGGATCGCGGGAAGTCGAGTCGCGGGCGAATGTCCAGATATCGGTGATGTCGGCGACCTTGTCCGGGCTGCCGTCGACGATGGTGCCGGCCTTGTCGCGCGTGACCGAGATCATCTGCGACACGAAGCGGACGGTGAGCTGGGTCGAGCGGTCGCGCGCCTCCGCGCTGACGATCTCCGCCTTGTCGATCGAGACGAACCGCGTCTCGGTCTTCTGCTCGTGCTTCTCGCGGTCCTTGATCGCGGCCTCGAAGCTTTCATAGACCTCGGTCGACAGCAGATCGCGCAGCGCGCGGCGATCGCCATTGGCGAAGGCCAGCACGATCATTTCATAGGCCGAGCGGGCGCCTGAGAGGAAATGCCGCGGATCGAACGAGGAATCCTGGACGGCCACCGCGTCGAGACCCTGCTCCAGTGGCGTGCCGGGCTCGGCGATGCCCTTCCAGCGTTCCGTGGGCTCGACCGGCTCGGCTGGCGCAGCCGAGGCCGGCTGGTCGATCACCGATCCCGGGATCGGAACGACGTTGTTATCCTGACCGCGCTGCACGACGTTGGGCGCGGCGCGATCATAAGGCGGCCGCTCGCTTCCCGTGCGCTGTCCGAGAACGCTGCGCAGACGCAGGAAGATAAACACGGCCAGCGCCAGGAAGATGATGGTGTAGATATCCACGTCGAATTCGCTTTCTGGTCTCTGCCGGCAACGGGCCGGCCGTCAAAGCGTTCCCGGTCGGGAACAGCAGAGATTACATCACCGATAGAGTCCGCAGATGTAGGCACGAAACTATGCCCGGCCAATGGCGCTTTTTGGCACGGGCAAGTGTAGCGCGTTTTGACCCCCGGGGGAAACCGTTCCTTTCAGGAAATCGCGTATCTTCAATAATTTAGGAAGCTGTTAAGAGATTGGACCGGCTCACGCGCGCCGCCCTTTGCCGGGAGAACTTGCCGCGGCCCCGCCGGAACGCGCCCGTTCGTCGTCCTTGTGGACCGAGCCGGGCCTATGATAGCCACTCGCCCGGCATCGGCATTCTCAACACCTTAACGCGTGCCGTCGGACATTCTGTCCATCGAGCGCTGCTCCAGGAGACATTTTCATGACCAATGGCAACGGCGCCCCCGTCGAACAACAGCCCGCTCCCCAGCTCAACGTATTGGCGCAGTACACCAAGGACCTGTCGTTCGAGAACCCGAATGCGCCGGCCTCGCTCGGCCAGCAGCAACAGCAGCCGGCGATCAACATCCAGATCAACGTCTCCGCCAACAACCTGTCGGAGAACGAGTACGAGGTGATCCTCTCGATCGAGGGCAAGGCCGAGACCGCAGGCAAGGTGATGTTCAGCTTCGACCTCGCCTATGCCGGCGTGTTCCGGATCGTGAATGTGCCGAAGGAGAACCTGCACCCGCTGGTCATGATCGAGTGCCCGCGGCTGCTGTTCCCGTTCGCACGCGAGATCGTCGCGACCGCGGTCCGCGACGGCGGCTTCCCGCCTTTGTTGCTCGACCCCGTCGATTTCCTCGGTCTCTACCGCCAGAACATGGAGCGGCAGGCGGCCGCCCAGGCTGCTCCCGGCGTCAAGCCGAGCTGAGTTCTAAACTCGAGAAAATGTAACACGCGCGGAAGTGTGATCCGTCATCCTGAGGAGCCCGCGCTTGCGGGCGTCTCGAAGGATCGACGGCCCGACTGCGGCCGCGCATCCTTCGAGGCTCGCTCCGCTCGCGCCTCAGGATGACGGGGATAGAGCGCAATAGGGGCTCAAGCCGCCGGTGCTGCAGCAGGCGCTGGCGGCGGCAGGTAATCGTTCCAGATCGGCTTGTCGCCGAGCGTGGCAATGAAGGCCCTGTGGGCCTCTCGATCGGCGTCACTGACCCGCGCGACTAGCGGGGTCTCGCGCTGCCGCCGCGGCGTGTCGCCGCTATGGCCGCCCGCCCGCGCATCCGACGTTTCCGACGCCAGGATCAGCTGCGACTGCCGCGCGCCGATCAGGTCGATATAGACCTCGGCCAACAGCTCGGCGTCGAGCAAGGCGCCGTGCTTGGTGCGGCGGGAATTGTCGATCTGATAACGCGAGCAGAGATCGTCGAGCCGGTTCGACACGCCGGGATGCTTGCGCCGTGCCAGCAGCAGCGTATCGACCAGCTGGTCCTTCGGGATCGCCTTCCGCTTGATGCGGTCGAGCTCGGCGTTGATGAAGCTGATGTCGAACGACGCGTTGTGGATCACCAGCGGCGTATCGCCGATGAAGGCCAGGAACTCGTCGACCACTTCAGTGAACAGCGGTTTGGAAGCCAGGAACTCGGTCGACAGCCCGTGCACGGCGAACGCTTCCGCCGGCATGTCGCGCTCGGGATTGATGTAGACGTGGTAGGTCTGTCCCGTCGGCATGCGGTTGAAAATCTCGACGCAGCCGATCTCCACCAGCCGGTCGCCGCGCAGCGGATCGAGGCCAGTGGTTTCGGTATCGAGAACGATTTCGCGCATGACGTGATGGAATCCGAAAAGGCGGGCGAATCAGGCGCGCCGCTTCGGCATCTTAACAACCTCGGCCAGAATGTCGCGGATACGCGCCCGCACCGGATCGAGACCGTGCGAGGTATCCACTATGAAATCCGCGCGCTTGCGCTTCTCGGCGTCCGGCATCTGCTTGGCGATGATGGCGTCGAGCTTGGCCGCATCCATCGTGCCGCGGGCCAGCACCCGCTCGCGTTGCAGTTCCGGCGAGGTGGTGACGACAACGACGGCATCGACACGCTTCTCGCCGCCGGTCTCGAACAATAGCGGCACGTCGACAACGACGATCGGGTTACCTGCGGCTTCCGCATCGGCGAAGAATTTCTGGCGCGACGCGCCGAGCATCGGATGCACGATCTGCTCGAGTTGCTTCATCGCAGCAGGATCGTGCACCACGCGCGCCGACAGTTTCGCGCGATCGACCTTGCCGCCGGCGGTGGTGCCGGGAAAGGCGGCCTCGATCGCCGGCGCGGCTTCACCTTCGTAGAGCTGATGCACGGCCGCATCGGCGTCATAGACCGGCACACCGGCCTCCATGAACAGTTTGGCCGTGGTGGATTTCCCCATCCCGATCGAGCCGGTCAGTCCCAGAATCAGCATCGCATCAACATCGGTTCAGCATCTCTCCCGTCGCCACGCCTCACACCGCGAGCAGTTTCTCGCCGCGCAGGAACGCCAGCAGCGACAATAGCGGCAGGCCGAGGATGGTGAAATGGTCACCTTCGATCCGCTCGAACAGATGCACGCCGAGGCCCTCGAGCTGGTAGGCGCCGACGCTGGTCGTCACCGCCTCCCCGGCATGGTCGAGATAGCTCTCGATCTCGCCGGCAGCGAGCCGTCGCATCGTCATGCGGGCCACGCTCACATCGCTGAACAGGACCTGTCCATCGCGTGCGACCGAGACGGCGGAATGCAGCTCATGGGTCCGTCCGGCGAGCAGGCCGAGCTGCTCGGCAGCCTGCGTGCGGCCGGCGGGCTTGCTGAACATGCGCTGCCCCAGCGCCAGCGTCTGGTCGGCGCCGACGACATATTGACCGGGCCTCTGCCTGGACACGAACAACGCCTTCTCGCGCGCCAGGAGCGACGCGATCTCGCCCGGGGCCGAAAGGCCGGAATTCTTCTGCACCGCGCGTTCGTCGATGTCGGCCGGCAGCGCCTCGAAATCGAGGCCGGCATTTTCAAGCAGCATCCTTCGCGCGCGGCTCTGTGACGCGAGGATCAGCTTCTGTGGGGCGCACCAGATGCTCATGACGTGGGAATCATTCCGACGGTCGCGCGCGCTGGCGGTCGTTGAAGAGTTTCATCACCGCGGCCGCGGTCTCCTCGATCGAACGCCGTGTGACGTCGAGCAGCGCCCAGTTGAATTTCGCGCTGAGGCGCCGGGCAAAGGCAACCTCGTCGGCTACCGACTGCTTGTCGATGTAGGTGTCATTGTCGCGGTCGCCCATGGTGAGCAGCCGGTTCTGTCGGACCTGGATCAGGCGCTCGGGCGTCGCATGCAGGCTGACCACCAGCGGCTTCTTCAGGGTCTCGAGCTGGTGCGGCAGCGGGATGCCCGGCACCAGCGGCACATTCGCCGTTCGGATGCCGCGGTTGGCGAGATAGATCGAGGTCGGTGTCTTCGAGGTACGGGATACCCCGACCAGTACGACATCGGCCTCCTCGAGGCCTTCGACATGCTGACCATCGTCATGCATCATCGTGTAGTTCAGCGCATCGATGCGGCGGAAATATTCCGCGTTCAGCACGTGCTGCGCGCCGACGCGCCCGGTCGTCGCGGCACCCAGATACGCCTCGAACAACTGCATCACAGGCCCGATGATCGACAGGCTCGGAACGTTGATCTCCTTGCATTTGCCCTCGAGCCGGCCGACCAGATCCTTCTCCAGCAGCGTGAACAGGACGATGCCGGGCGATTCCTCGATCTCGTCGAGCACGCGATCGAGCTGCTTCTGGCTGCGCACCAGGGGATAGACATGCTCGACCGCGGTCACATTGGCGTATTGCGCGGCGACCGCGCGCGCCACGGTGATCAGCGTCTCGCCGGTCGAGTCCGACACTAGATGCAAATGGAAGTAGTTGGAGGTCGTCGGCACCAGAGCCCCTGTCTATCCTGTGAATCCCTGTGGAGGTCGAGGAGAAGAATCCGGGTCCATGGCCAGGCCCCTGTATATCTCGCCCCATTCTTCACAGCACGTCGCAAAAGGATAAGTCGACGTCATGGCGGAGATGATAGTGAAGCAGTGTGGATTTGTCTCTTCATAAGCTGACCACAGACGCACGCAACCAATTGAGTCCTGCGACAGATTCCGGATATCCGGCGCAGCCGACCGGAATGTTGAGGGATGTGAACAAGCGCGCAGCAACCGCTGGACCGGATTGCATGAGTCAAATTCACTGCCATTAAGACTCAAACCTTAGATTCTAAAATTAATTAGGTTTAGGAGAGCCGTGTGTGCGGATATGTATCCGTCCCTCGCCGGCGAAGCCTTGCGCGCAGCGCTGAGCCCTCCCGAACTGTTCCCCGAAAGGCATCACTGCGATGTTCGACTGGATCAACGCCCTGCCGATCTATGCCTGGGTCAAGGCCCTGCACATCGTCGCCGTGATCTCGTGGATGGCCGGCATGCTCTATCTGCCGCGGCTGTTCGTCTATCATTGCGAGGCCGAGGTCGGCTCCAGGCAGTCCGAGACCTTCAAGGTCATGGAGCGGCGGCTTTTGAAGGGGATCATCAACCCCGCGATGATCGTGACCTGGCTGGCCGGGCTTTTCCTGGTCTGGGCCGGACACTGGTACCTATCCGGCTGGTTTCACGTCAAATTTGCGCTGGTGCTCGCCATGTCGGGTATCCACGGCTTTTTGTCCCGCTGCGTGAAGGATTTCGCTGCCGACGGGAATCAACGAACCCAGAAATTCTATCGTATTATCAATGAGGTGCCGACGGTTCTGATGATCCTGATCGTGATCATGGTGGTGGTGAAGCCGTTCTAGACATCACGATGGTCAAGACGCATGCTTCAGTCCTTCTTGCGAAGGACGAATCGATTTTCTATATAGGATTTATCCCACCCCACGCAGGCGGATGTGGTCGCGTTCCGGTTCTTTTCGGACCGGCGCCGCATCAGGTTTGAAAGCCCAAACGGCACTTTCCTGGCTGAGACCTGCGGACCTTCCTTTGGCGTCCGCTTTTTCCAGAGCCACCTCGCACCCCTTCCCTACCTACTTCCTCACAGGACGACCCCAATGCGGGAAATCAAACTCCAGGACCTCAAATCGAAAACGCCGGCCGAGCTCGTCTCGTTCGCGGAAGAGAATGGGGTCGAGAATGCCAGCACGATGCGTAAGCAGGAGCTGATGTTCGCAATTCTCAAGCAGCTCGCGATCGCCGAGACCGACATTATCGGTGAGGGCGTTGTCGAGGTGCTGTCCGACGGCTTCGGCTTCCTTCGTTCGCCCGACGCGAACTACCTGCCCGGCCCCGACGACATCTACGTTTCGCCGTCGCAGATCCGCCGTTTCGGCCTGCGCACCGGCGACACGATCGAAGGCCATATCCGCAGCCCGAAGGAAGGCGAACGCTATTTCGCGCTGCTGAAAGTCAACACGCTCAATTTCGAAGATCCGGAAAAGTCGAAGCACAAGGTCAATTTCGACAACCTCACGCCGCTGTTTCCCAATCAGCGTTTCCGCATGGAGCTCGAGGATTCCACCAAGAAGGACCTTTCCGCGCGCGTGATCGATATCGTCGCGCCGATTGGCAAAGGCCAGCGCGCGCTGATCGTGGCGCCGCCGCGCACCGGCAAGACGGTGCTGATGCAGAACATCGCGCACTCCATCACCGCCAATCATCCCGACTGCTATCTGATCGTGCTTCTGATCGACGAGCGTCCGGAAGAAGTCACGGACATGCAGCGCTCGGTGAAGGGCGAGGTGGTGTCGTCGACCTTCGACGAGCCTGCGGTGCGTCACGTCCAGGTCGCCGAGATGGTGATCGAGAAGGCCAAGCGCCTCGTCGAGCACGGCCGCGACGTCGTGATCCTGCTCGATTCGATCACGCGCCTCGGCCGCGCCTACAACACCGTCGTGCCGTCATCCGGCAAGGTGCTGACCGGCGGTGTCGACGCCAACGCGCTGCAGCGTCCGAAGCGCTTCTTCGGTGCCGCGCGCAACATCGAGGAGGGCGGTTCGCTGACCATCATCGCGACCGCGCTGGTCGATACCGGCAGCCGCATGGACGAAGTCATCTTCGAAGAGTTCAAGGGCACCGGTAACTCCGAACTGATCCTCGACCGCAAGGTTTCGGACAAGCGGACCTTCCCGGCGATCGATATTGCCCGTTCCGGCACCCGCAAGGAGGAGCTGATCACCGATCCGCAGGTGCTCAAGAAAATGTACGTCCTGCGCCGCATCCTCAATCCGATGGGCACCATGGACGCCATCGACTTCCTGCTTGACAAGCTCCGGAATACGAAGAGCAACTCGGAATTCTTCGATTCCATGAACACCTGAGGCCACGGCCGAAAGGAACAGGGCGTTCCGCACAAACGGGGCGCCTTTTTTCATGCTGCGGATTTGCTGCAGCGAAGTGCAGCATAAAAGGAGTGGCCCCCGCACTGATTTTTCAGCTAACTATCTGAATTTATTCATATTTATATCGTAGCTTTGTGATCTAGGTGACGACACCGCAGCAAAATTGCTGCGCGGCTGCTGCAGTGAAATCAGATCATGCTGCGTCGCAGCATTTTACGGTATGGGGTGCGCAATCGAAGCGGCATTGCCTTTGCCGATTTGCTGGAAGAAATAGGCGATGCATCCGCGCGACCAGACCATCTTCGCATTGTCCTCCGGACGGCCGCCGAGTGCGATCGCCATCGTCAGGTTGTCTGGCCCAATGGCCGAGTCGGTCATTGTAGGACTGGCGGGCAGGACGTCGGTGCCGCGGCTGGCGACCCGCGCGCTGCTCCGCGATTCGAACCATCAACCGATCGATGACGCGGTCGTGCTGTGGTTTCCAGGCCCGGCCAGTGCCACCGGCGAAGACGTCGCCGAATTTCATGTCCATGGCGGACGCGCCGTCTTGGCGGCGATGTTCGATGCGATCGCGGCATTCGACAACGTGCGGCCGGCCGAGCCGGGCGAGTTCACCCGGCGGGCCTTCGAGAACGGCAAGCTCGACTTGACCGAGGCCGAGGGCCTCGACGACCTGATCCACGCCGACACTGACCGTCAAAGGCGCCAGGCGCTGCGCCAGTTGAAGGGGTTGCTCGGCGACCGCGCGCGCGACTGGCGCGAGCGGATCATCGCGGCGTCGGCGCTGATTGAGGCCGGCATCGATTTCTCGGATGAAGGCGATGTGCCGGCCGAGCTGATCGGGCCGGCGCTCGAGAAGATCCGCGCGCTGCATGATGAGATCAAGCAAGTCCTTGCAGGGCAGGGGCTTGGCGAGCGGTTGCGCGACGGCCTGGTGGTCGCGATCGCCGGTCCGCCGAATGTCGGCAAATCAACCCTGATCAATCAGCTCGCCAAGCGCGAGGTCGCGATCGTCTCGCCACATGCCGGCACGACCCGCGATGTGATCGAGGTGCAGCTCGACCTCGATGGCTATCCGGTGACGGTCATCGACACTGCCGGCATCCGTGAGACCGACGACCCGGTCGAGCAGGAGGGTGTCCGCCGCGCCCGCGCCCGCGCCGCGGAGGCGGACCTCGTGCTGTGGCTGGCCGACAGCGGCGATGCAAAGGCGGGACATGGCGGAGCGACGCCGACCTGGCTGGTGCGGAACAAGATCGACCTGGTCAGGACCGCGGCGGGCGAGGGTGGCAGTTACCCCGAATTCAGGATCTCGGCTGCTCGTGGCGACGGGTTGTCAGAGCTCATCGCCGCGCTGGTCGGGTTCGCTCAGGACTATTTTGGAGCCAGCGAAGCCGGCTTGATCAGCCGGACGCGGCAGCGCGGATTATTGCAGGAGACCGTCGAATCTCTCCAGCGCAGCATGGACGTGGTCGGGCAGGGCGAAGAACTGGCGGCGGAGGAACTCCGCCGGGCTGCCTACTCACTCGGTCGTCTACTCGGCCGGGTGGACGTCGAAGACATTCTTGATGTTATCTTCCGCGAATTCTGCGTCGGGAAGTAGCGGGCGCCCATCTGTTTCACGTGAAACATGGTTTCGATCTGGTTAAGGAACCCTCATCCTGTTTCACGTGAAACAATTGCCGATCATACAGCCGCACTGTTTCACGTGAAACGGTCCCATCCGTCATTGCGCGCGAAGCGAAGCAGTACATATTTGCCTCGGGCTTCGGTCTCAGAGCGGCGATCCCAACTTCGTTCTTCCGGCTTTCATGACTCCACGATAGAAGTCCCGGCATGACTTCCAGGGCAGACTCATTTGACGTCATCGTCATCGGCGGCGGCCATGCCGGCTGCGAGGCCGCGAGCGCTTCTGCCCGGATGGGCGCGAAGACTGCCTTGGTGACCCATCGTTTCGCGACCATCGGCGCGATGTCGTGCAATCCCGCCATCGGCGGGCTCGGCAAGGGTCATCTGGTCCGCGAAGTCGATGCACTCGACGGTCTGATGGGCCGGGTGGCCGACGCCGGCGGCATCCAGTTTCGCATGCTCAATCGTCGAAAGGGTCCGGCGGTTCGTGGCCCCCGGGCCCAGGCCGACCGCAAGCTCTATGCGGCCGCGATGCAGGCCGCGATCACCGAGACCGCGAACCTCAGCGTCATCGAAGGCGAGGCGGATGAACTGGTCGTCGTCGATGGCCGCGTGACCGGCATTTGCCTGGGCGATGGCCGCCGGCTGTCGGCGGGGGCGGTTGTCATCACGACCGGCACCTTCCTGCGTGGTCTGATCCATCTCGGGGAAAAGAATTGGCCGGCGGGTCGGGTCGGCGAGGCGCCGGCCATGGGCCTGTCTGCTTCCTTCGAACGGGCAGGGTTTTTGCTCGGCCGGCTCAAGACCGGGACGCCGCCGCGCCTCGACGGCACCACGATCGACTGGTCCGCGGTCGAAATGCAGCCCGGAGACGAGCCTCCGGAGCCGTTTTCGGTCATGACTGACCGGATTACGACCCCGCAGATCCAGTGCGGCATCACCCGGACCACGCCGTCGACCCATGAGGTGATCCGCGCCAATGTGCATCGCTCGCCGATGTATTCCGGTCAGATCAAGAGCTCCGGACCGCGCTATTGCCCCTCGATCGAGGACAAGATCGTCCGCTTCGGCGACCGCGACGGCCATCAGATCTTCCTGGAGCCGGAAGGGCTCGACGACACCACTGTCTATCCGAACGGCATCTCGACCTCGCTGCCGGAAGAGGTCCAGCTTGCGATCCTCGCCAGCATTCCAGGCCTCGAGCGGGTGAAGATGGTCCGGCCGGGCTACGCGATCGAATACGACCACGTGGATCCGCGGGAGCTCGATCCGACCCTGCAGACCAAGCGTCTGCGCGGGCTTTTCCTGGGCGGCCAGATCAATGGCACCACGGGCTATGAGGAGGCGGCGGGGCAGGGCGTTGTCGCCGGGCTCAATGCGGCGCTCGCTGCCGGCGATGCCGATCCGATCGTGTTCGACCGCGCCGACGGCTATCTCGGCGTGATGATCGACGATCTCGTGACCCGCGGGATCACCGAGCCCTATCGCATGTTCACCTCGCGCGCCGAGTACCGGCTGACCTTGCGGGCCGACAACGCCGACCAGCGCCTGACCGACAAGAGTATTGCGCTCGGATGCGTCGGAACGGCTCGCGCCGAGCGCCATCGAACCAAGATGGCGGCGCTGGATGCGGCCAAGACCTTGGCGAAGTCGCTCGCGATCACGCCGAATGAGGCCGCCAAGCACGGGCTCGCGCTCAATCGCGACGGCCATCGCCGGTCGGCCTTCGAGCTGCTGGCTTACCCCGAGATCGAGTGGCCCGCGGTCCGGGCGATCTGGCCGGAGCTGTCGGCCATTGACCCTGCGATCGCGGTGCATCTCGAGATCGATGCGAAATACGATGTCTATCTGAAGCGCCAGACCGCCGATGTCGACGCCTTCCGGCGTGACGAGGGCCTGGTTCTGACCGACGTCGACTACGCCGATGTGCCGGGTCTCTCGAACGAAGCGCGCGCCAAGTTGCAGACGGCGCAGCCGCGGACGGTCGGGCAGGCGGGCCGGATCGACGGCATGACGCCGGCGGCGCTCGGTATTCTGGCGGCCTATCTCCGGCGGGAAGCCCGGCGGAAGACTGCGAAGGCATCTGCCTGACGTTTCACGTGAAACGGGAGGCGGTCCGTCATTGCGGGGGAGCGGAAGCGACGAAGCAATCCATCGCTTCCCCAGATGGCACTATGGATTGCTTCGCTTCGCTCGCAATGACGAGCTCGACCGGCATTCCAGAGAATGGCTTCAACTTCACAATCCGCCGAACTCAGCGTCTCCGCCAAGGACAAGGCCGCGGCGCTCGCGCTGACGCCTGTTTCACGTGAAACAGAGGCGCGCCTCGACCGCTACATCGCTCTCCTCCTGGCGTGGCAGGCCAAGACCAATCTCGTCGCGCCATCGACCCTGCCGACCCTCTGGACCCGCCACGTCTCCGATTCGCTGCAGCTCCTGGGCCTCGCGCCGACGGCGAAGTCGTGGGTCGATCTCGGCAGCGGCGGCGGCTTCCCCGGCGTCGTGCTGGCCTGCGCGCTGGCCGAGACCCCGGGCGCGTCGATTCATTTGGTTGAGCGAATCGCCAAGAAGGCGGCATTCTTGCGCGAGGCGATACGGGTGACGGGCTCGCCGGGGGCGGTGCATCTGGCTGATATCGGGGATACTGTGGATAGAATCCTGGGGCCCATCGATTGCGTCACCGCGCGGGCGCTGGCTCCGTTACATCAACTCATCGGCTTTGCGGAGCCGTGGGTCAAAAAGGGCGCCAAGGCGCTGTTTTTGAAGGGTCAAGATGTAGAGGCCGAATTGACCGAGGCCACTAAATATTGGATTATTGAGCCAAAGCTACACTCCAGCCGGACCGGCGGACAGGGCTGGATCGTCGAACTCGGGTCAATCGAGCGGCGCTAGGGGACTCCGCGAGAGCAAATGGTATTTTGGTATGACTGTGATGGACGAGGTTTATCAAGAGGATAAGGCGTCCCAGCCGCCTGGCCATCCGCGCATCCTGTCGCTCGCCAACCAAAAGGGCGGCGTCGGCAAGACCACCACAGCGATCAATCTTGGGACCGCACTCGCTGCGATTGGCGAGCGCGTCCTGATCGTCGATCTCGATCCGCAGGGCAACGCCTCGACCGGCCTCGGCATCGATCGCCGCAACCGCAGCTGCTCGACCTACGACGTGCTGATCGGCGAAGCGCCGCTGCGCGATGCCGTGGTCGCGACCGCGGTGCCGCGGCTGCATATCGCCGCCTCCACCATGGACCTCTCCGGCCTCGAGCTCGAGCTCGGCACCACGCCGGGCCGCGCGTTCCGGCTCCGCGATGCGATCGCAGGATTGAACAACAATGTCTCGCCGGAAGCCGACTACACCTATGTCCTGATCGACTGCCCGCCCTCGCTCAATTTGCTCACGGTGAATGCGATGGCGGCGTCGGACGCGATCCTGGTGCCGCTGCAATGCGAGTTCTTCGCGCTCGAAGGTCTGTCGCAATTGCTGCAGACCGTGGAGCAGGTGCGCTCGACGCTCAATCCGAGCCTGTCGATCCACGGCATCGTGCTGACCATGTTCGACTCGCGCAACAACCTCTCCAACCAGGTGGTTGCCGACGTGCGCCAGTTCATGGGCGACAAGGTCTATGACACCATGATCCCGCGCAACGTGCGCATCTCGGAAGCACCGTCCTACGGCAAGCCGGTCCTGGTCTACGACCTCAAATGCGCCGGCAGCGATGCGTATCTCAAGCTCGCCACCGAAGTGATCCAGCGCGAGCGCGAGCTGCGCACGCATTGATGTTGCGTAGGATGGGTAGAGCGAAGCGAAACCCATCACTCTCATTGCGAGCCGCGATGGGTTTCGCTTCGCTCTACCCATCCTACGTTTCTTCTGAAATTCAAGTCTGGAGTACTGCGTGTGAATCCAAGGGAGCTCGCAACAATGGCCGATGAAGCGCGTTCGCGACTGGGGCGCGGGCTGGCAAGCCTGATCGGAGATGTCGGAGGCGAGGCGGCCGCGCATGTCGAGCGGCCGCGCAACCAGCGCAAGGTGCCGATCGAATTCCTCAAGGCCAACCCGCGCAACCCGCGGCGCACCTTCGCCGACACCGAGCTCGGCGAGCTCGCCGATTCGATCAGGCAGCGCGGCGTGATCCAGCCGATCGTGGTGCGTGCGATCAAGGGCGCGCAGGACCGCTACGAGATCATCGCCGGCGAGCGCCGCTGGCGCGCCTCGCAACTCGCCGGCCTGCACGAAGTGCCGATCGTGCCGGTCGAGGTCTCTGATTCCGACGCGCTCGAGATCATGATCATCGAGAACGTCCAGCGCGAAGACCTCAATGCGATGGAAGAGGCGCAGGGCTATCACGCGCTCGCCGACGAGTTCAAACGCAGCCAGGAAGAGATCGCCAAGATCGTCGGCAAGAGCCGCAGCCATGTCGCCAACATGATGCGGCTGACCAAGCTGCCGGCCGAGGTGCAGGCGCTGATCTCGAAGGGCGATCTCTCCGCCGGCCACGCCCGCGCGCTGATCGGCGTGCCGGATCCGCTCGCTGCAGCGAAGCGCATCGTCGCCGAAGGCCTCAACGTCCGCCAGGCCGAGGCGCTGGCGCATGAGGAGGGCGTGCCGGAGCGCAAGCCGCAGAAGGCGCGCAGTGGCAGCGCGGCCAAGGTCGACAAGGATGCCGACACGCTGGCGCTCGAGAAGCGCGTCAGCGATGCGCTCGGCCTTGCCGTCACCGTCAGCCATCGCGATCCCGGCGGCACCGTCCAGATCAGCTACCGCAACCTCGAGCAACTCGACGAGGTGGTGCGGCGGCTCGAGGGCGGTTAGTTTTTCCGTCGTCCCTCCACGTCATTGCGAGGAGCGATAGCGACGAAGCAATCCATCTTTCCGCGCGTGCGGAGCGGTGGATTGCTTCGCTTCGCTCGCAATGACGTCTCCAAATACAGCTCGATATCACCCCCGCCGCTTCGCATTCGCCGCGATCGAGAGCAGCGCGCGCTGCGCGATCACGGCGGCGAGCGAGGCCTGCTTGCGCATGTCCAGCGCCGCGGTGGCGAGCAGATCGATCACGCTCACCAGCCGCGGCGGCGTGAAATTGCGCAGCGCGATCTCGACCGCAGGCTTGCGCGAGAAGTGCAGCCGCGGGAAGCCGCCGTCGAGCACGGCCGACGCCGGCGTGCCGTCCGCGATCGCCAGCGCCGATTTGTGCAGCCATGCCGCCTGGCGCTGCGCGGCCGAGATGATCACGCCGGGATAGGTGCCGGCGACCATTGCTTTCGTGAACTCGCTCTCGACCAGCGCGGCGTTGCCGGCGAAGGCGCCGTCGACGATCGGATCGAGCTTCAGCTCGGAGGCGTCGGACACCACGGTCATGACGTCCTCGAGCGTGATCTCGCCCTTGCCGTGCGCGAACAGCGCCAGCTTGCGCAGCTCGTTGCGCGAGGCCATGCGGTCGCCGCCGAGCAGCGACATCAGCACCGCGCGCGCGTCCTGCGCGAGCCGCAGATTCGATACGCGCAGCTCGTCCTCGATCAGCTTGGTGAGGTCGCGCTCGGTATCGGGATAGCAGCCGATCGCTACTGCATTCTTGGCGCGCTCGCAGATCTTGCGCAGCGGCGATTCCGGCCTGAGCTCGCCGGCCTCGATCACGATGCGGCAATCCCTGAGCGCTGTGGTCTCGGTCAGCGTCTCGACGCCGCTCGAGAAGTTGCGCGAGCCGGCGCGGACGCGGATGGCGCGGCGGCCGCCGAACAGCGGCACCGTCATGGCCTCGTCGACCAGCCGCGACGGTTCGGCGGCGAGTTCGTCGCCATCGAGCCGCACCAGCGAGAATGGATCGTTGGGATCGTCGACCGCGGAGGCCATCAGCGCGTCCGCACGCTCGCGCACCAGCCCGAGGTCCGGGCCGTACAGCAGGATGATCGGACGGCCGGCGTCAGGCCGGGCGAGGAAGCTGTCGATCTCTTTTCCGCGAAGCGCGACCAATGCGGCGATCAGGTTCCGGTGGAGAAGAAGGAGGCGAGCCGGGTCTGGATGTTGTCGGCGATCTCCTGCGCGGCGCGGTCCTCGGCGTCGCGGAAGGCGCGGGCGCGGGCGAAGCGCTGGTAGGAGCCGGGCATGTCGTAGGACACGCGCGAGAACGTGGTGCCGGTCATCACAGACTTGTTCGACGCGATCTCGACCAGGTTGAACTGGGCGTCGATGCCGTAGTTCTCGCTGGTCGGCAACGCCGTGGCCTGGTCGATCATCAGCGAGGAGCGGCTGGTGGTGAAGCGCAGCACCAGCCGATGCGTCGGCGGTGCGCCGGTGGCGGTGCCGTAGAGCTTGAAGGCGAGGGCGTTGCGGACCTCGACGCCGACCCGGGCCTCACGCGAGGCGTTCGGCTTGTCGACCGGCGGAACCTCGACGCCCATCAGCTTCTCGCGCAGAGCGGACGACTGGCCGTCGAGGGTGCGCTCGGCATACATCGGCTGGAAGCATCCGGCCGTCAGCGCGGCCAAGGCAGCCACGGCCACGAGCCGGGCGGCGATCCTGATCCTAGCCGACAACATTGACGATCCTCATGGGCACCACGATCACCTTGCGGACGGGTTTGCCGCCCAAGGCGGCTTTTACCGCATCGAGCGCCAAAACGGCAGCCTCTATATCCGCATTTTGGGCCGCCCGTGGCACGGTAACATCACCTCGTTTTTTACCGTTGACCTGGACGACCAGGGTCACGCTGTCTTCGACCAGCAAATCGCGTTCGATTTGCGGCCAATCGGCCTCGGAAACCAGCCCGGCCTGGCCCAGAACCACCCAGCATTCCTCGGCCAGATGCGGCATCATCGGCGAAAACAGCTGCACCAGGATGGTCGCCGCCTCCTTGACGGCCCAAGAAACATCTGGAGCCAGGTCCGGCGCCGGCTTGTCGCCCTTCGCCAGCACCTCGGACAGTGCATTGGCGAACTCGCGGATATGGGCGAGACACACGTTGAAATGCAGCCGCTCGATCCCGGACGACACCTTGTCGAGCGCGCCGTGGGCGGCCTTGCGCAGCGCCAGTGCCTCGGATCCGAACGTCGCCGGCCGTGCTGCCGGCGCCGCCTTGGCGATCTCTGCCGATTCGTTGACCAGCCGCCACAGCCGCTGCACGAAGCGCGAGGCGCCCTGTACGCGCTCGTCGCTCCAGATCACGTCGCGGTCCGGCGGCGAGTCCGACAGCATGAACCAGCGCGCGACGTCGGCGCCGTAGCTCGCTATGATGTCGTCGGGATCGACGGTGTTCTTCTTCGACTTCGACATCTTCTCGATCGGGCCGATCGCGATGTCCTCGCCGGTCGCCATCAGCACCGCGCGGCGGCCGTTGCCGCCAACCTCGATCTTCACCTCGGCCGGCGTGACCCAGCTGCCGTCGGCCTTCTGGTAGGTCTCGTGCACCACCATGCCCTGGGTGAACATGCCGGCGAACGGCTCGCTCATGTCGACGTGGCCGGTGGCCTTCATCGCGCGGGTGAAGAAGCGGCTGTAGAGCAGATGCAGGATCGCGTGCTCGACGCCGCCGATATACTGATCGACCGGCATCATCCGGTTGGCGACCGCAGGCGTGGTCGGCGCGGTCTCGTTCCACGGGTCGGTGAAGCGCGCGAAATACCAGGACGAGTCCACGAAGGTGTCCATCGTGTCGGTCTCGCGCACCGCCTTGCCGCCACACTTCGGGCAGCTGACGTGCTTCCAGGTCGGGTGATGGTCGAGCGCGTTGCCCGGCTTGTCGAAGCTGACATCCTCCGGCAGCGTCACCGGCAGCTGGTCGCCGGGCACCGGCACCACGTCGCAGGTCGGACAGTGGATCACCGGGATCGGGCAGCCCCAGTAGCGCTGGCGTGAAATGCCCCAGTCGCGCAGCCGGAAATTCACCTGCCGCTCGCCGACCGGAGCATTGCCACGCAACTCAGCCTCGAGCCGCTTGGCGACCTCTTCCTTGGCCGCGCCGATCGTCATGCCGTCGAGGAAGCGCGAATTGATCATGCGGCCGTCACCGTCATAGGCGACGTCGGTGATGACGAACGTCTTCGGGTCCTGGCCCTCGGGGCAGACCACCGGCACATTGCCGAGATTGTACTTGTTGACGAAGTCGAGGTCGCGCTGGTCGTGCGCCGGGCAGCCGAAGATCGCGCCGGTGCCGTATTCCATCAGCACGAAATTCGCGACATAGACCGGCAGCTTCCAACTCGGATCGAACGGATGCGCGGCCTTGATACCGGTGTCGAAACCCTGCTTCTCGGCCGTGTCGATGATCGACTGCGCGGTGCCGATCTTCTTGATGTCGGCGATGAACTCCGCGAGCTTCGGGTTCTTCGCGGCGGCCGCCTGCGCCAGCGGATGATCCGCCGAGATCGCCATGAACTTGGCTCCGAACAGCGTGTCCGGTCGCGTGGTGAAGATCTTCAGCTCGCTCTCGCCGGCAGGCGTGGTCGCCGCATCCAGCGCGAAGCGGATCAACAGGCCCTCCGAGCGGCCGATCCAGTTGCGCTGCATCAGCCGCACCTTGTCGGGCCAGCGGTCGAGACCATCCAGCGCTTCCAGGAGCTCCTGCGAGTACTTCGTGATCTTGAAGACCCACTGGCTCATCTCGCGCTGCTCGACGACGGCGCCCGAGCGCCAGCCGCGGCCGTCGATCACCTGCTCGTTGGCGAGCACGGTCATGTCGACCGGATCCCAGTTCAGCTTGCGCTTCTCGCGCTCGGCGAGGCCGGCGCGCAGCATGTCCAAAAACATCTTCTGCTGATGCTTGTAGTAGCTGGGGTCGCAAGTCGCGAATTCCCGGCTCCAGTCGAGCGACAGCCCGATCGACCGCAGCTGTTTCTTCATCGCGGCGATGTTGTCGTAGGTCCAGGCCTTCGGCGCCACCTTGCGCTCGATCGCGGCATTCTCGGCCGGCAGGCCGAACGCGTCCCAGCCCATCGGGTGCAGCACGTTGTAGCCCTTGGCGCGCATGAAGCGGGCCAGCACGTCGCCGAGCGTGTAGTTGCGGACATGGCCGATATGGATGCGCCCCGACGGGTACGGGAACATCTCGAGCACGTAGTATTTCGGCCGCGGATCGTCGTTCTTGGAGGCGAAGATCGCCTTTTCGTCCCACAGGCGCTGCCAGCGGGGTTCGGATTCACGGGCGTTATAGCGTTCGGCGGTCATGAAATCGCAAGGATTTTGGGTGGCTTTGGGTGATTTTCGGGTCCCGTCCGGGGACGGCGGACTAGGCCACAAAAGCGCCTGCGCGGTCAACGGCTTGGGGCCTCCAAACGTCCCATCCCCTCGCGCAGCCGCCCTGCCGCTGTCGCAGAGGCTCCGTCTGCAGCCTCCTCGTCGCCGATGGTCATGGTTCCGCGCTCATCGTGACGCTCGATCACGCACGATCTCAGCTCGCCAGCGCCATCCCGGCTTCGTCCAGCGTCTGCAGGAACCCGTGCTCGATCACGGCATTCCTGCCGCGGCGCTTGGCGGCGTAGAGGGCGGCATCCGCAGCTTCGATCAGGTCGCCGGGGCGCTGGGTCTCGTTCGGCCTGGTCGTCGCGACGCCGACGCTGACGGTGACGACGCAATGGCTCGAGGATGCATGCGGCACGGCGAGGCCAAGCACGGCGGTGCGCACGGTCTCGCCGATCGCGAGCGCATGCGCGGCGTCGGTGTTCGGCAGCAAGAGGCAGAATTCCTCGCCGCCATAGCGGCCGGCGAAGCCCATGGCGTCGGCGGCGATCCCGGACAGCGCTTCGCCGATTCGGGTCAGGCAGGCATCGCCTTCGGGATGGCCGTAGGTGTCGTTGTAGAGCTTGAAGTGATCGACATCGATCATCATCAGCGACAGCTCGCATTCATATTGCTGCGCCCGCATCCATTCGAAGTCGAGCCGGCTCTGGAAGCCGCGGCGGTTGGCAAGGCCCGACAGCGCGTCGATCGAGGCCATCACGGTGAGACGATCGTTGGAGGCGACGAGCTCGCGCTCGCGCTGGCTGAGCTGCGCCGCCATCGCGTTGAAGGCACGCGCCAGCGGCACGAATTCCGCCGGCAGCTTGTGCTTGGCGACGCGCGCCGACCAGTCGCCCTCGCCGAACCGCCGCGCCATGCCGGTCATCAGCTCGATCGGATGGATGACGAGCCGCTCGGCGCCGACCAGCGCACCCAACAAGACGAACAGGCAGACGAAGCCGAGCTGCAGATAGGCGGTGCGGATCTCGCGGTTGATCGCCGCGGTCACCTTGGCCTCGTCCATGCTCACGATCAGCCGGGATTGCGTGCCGGCGATGCGCGCGAAGCTCAGCGTGCGCTGTGCGCCGTCGGACGCCGTGAACGACACCGAGCCGGACGGCTCGTCATAGCTCAGCGCCTTCTCGGCGATCGCCGCCATCAGCGGGATGGTGTCGAGCGAGCGGCCGATCAAGCTCGCCTGATCCGCAGGCGCGGCGATCACGACGCCGGTAGAGTCGACCAGCACCGCCGACATGCCGGGCTGGCCGCCGAGATTGGCCATGATCTGCGACAGCCAGTCGATATTGATGCCGGCGACCACGACGGCATCCTGCTCCGGATTGATCGCGGCGACCGGATAGGCGGCCATCATCATCGGGCGGCCATTGGTCCTGCCGCGCAGATAGTCGCTGAACACGAAGCCGCGGTTGTCCTGCGCCTTCTTGAAATATTCGCGGTCGCCGACATTGAGGCCGACCTGGACGTTGAGGGTCGAACACTGCACCAGCCCGTCCCTGGAGACGAACATGATGCTGCGGATCCAGGGCAGCACCGTCGGCAGGCTGGCGCGCAGCACCTCGCAGCTCTGCGCGATGCCGCCGGAGGCGCGGATGTAGGCGGCGGATTTCAGCATGGTCTCGACCGAGGAGACCACCTCGCGCTGGGTTTCCGCGGCATGCGCGGTGAGGCTGGCATAGCCGGCCGCGGCCTGCGCGACCTGCTTGCTGCGGGAATCCTCCAGCGTGCGGACGCGGTCCAGCATGAGGGGCGCGACCAGCATCAGCGCAAGCAAGGCCAGCCGGGCACGAATTCCCAGAACCTTCTTGAGCCTGACCCGGTTGCGGTTGAAAGTGACGCCCGACATTCTATTCCCTTGCCCGTGCGCAAGTTAGAATGCAGGGCTTCAAAAAGCCTTTCCCGAATTTGGTAAAATTCGAGCCAACCCCCCGCACCTGTCAGAGAACGGCACAAGCATGACGCAAAGCCCGACCACGCCGTTACCGGCCGATTCACCACATGGCCTCGCCGCCGTCGAACGCGAGATCGTCCATGCCTGCAAGGAAGCGCGGCGCGACCGCGCGTCGGTGACCTTGATCGCGGTGTCGAAGACGTTCGCGGCCGACGCAATTTTGCCGATTATCGGCGCCGGACAGCGCGTATTTGGCGAAAATCGCGTGCAGGAGGCCAAGGGCAAGTGGCCGGCGCTAACCCAGGCTCATCCGGGATTGCAGCTGCATCTGATCGGACCGTTGCAGTCGAACAAGGCCAAGGAGGCCGTCGCGCTGTTCGATGCGATCCATTCGGTCGATCGCGCCAGCATTTGCGAAGCGTTAGCCAAGGAAATCAAAAATCAAGGCAAGCACCCAGAACTGTTCGTCCAGATCAATACCGGCGAGGAGCCGCAGAAGGCCGGCGTCGCGCCGCAGGACGCAGATACCTTCATCGCGGCATGCCGTGACACCTACGGCCTGCAGATATCAGGACTGATGTGCATCCCGCCGGTCGACCAGGCGCCGGCGCCGCACTTCGCGCTCTGCGCCAAGATCGCCGCGCGCAACGGGCTGACGAATCTCTCGATGGGCATGAGCGCGGATTTCGCGGTGGCGATCCAGATGGGGGCGACCCATGTGCGGGTGGGCTCGGCGATCTTCGGGACACGGACGGCGCCGCATAACTAGTGTCGTCCTGGCGAAAGCCAGGACCCATACTCCGCGGCCATTGCAAGGGACACGCGGCCAGATCGGCGGACAACAATTCACTTCGGTGGTTATGGGTCCCTGCTTTCGCAGGGACGACATTGGTGTGTGTGGCGCGTGCGCGGCCTACGCGAACTTCACCGACACTTTTCCGATCGCGCCGAAATCGGCCGCGAATTTATCGCCGGCGGTGATCGGCAGCGGGGGATGGCAGGTGCCTGTGGTGACGACTTCCTCTGCCCGCAAGGTCAGCCCGAGCGCGCGCAGCTCGTTGGCGCACCAGGCGAGCGCTGCGCGGGGGTCGCCGAGCACGTTCTTGCCGTGGCCGATATAGCGCTCGCCGCGCAGCGTGATGACCGGGCGGTCCTCGACCAGATCGATCGCGCGCCAGTCCGCTGTCGTTGCGGGTCCGAGCACGAACAGATGCGCGCAGGCATTGTCGGCGATCAGCTGTGCCTCGCCGGCGGCGACGAAATCGGCGAAACGCGAATCCGGAATCTCGATCGCCGGATGCAGCGTGCCGACGGCCTCCAGCACCTCCTGCACGCTGTAAGGTGTCGTGCGCGGCGCGAGATCGCGCGCCATGCGGAAGGCGTATTCCGGCTCGCCGACGCGCATTTCGTTGCCCTGCATCGACGCGGTGCCGCCATCCGGTATCACCGTCTCGGCAAGGATGCGCCCGGCGAGCGGTCCAGCGACATTGATGTGCTTCTGGCCGGCCGCGCTGGTCGCCGCGATCTTCCAGCCGAACAGTTTTTCGCGCGACGTCTTTTCCAGCTGAGCCTGCACCGCATAGCCCTCGGCGCGATCGCGCGGCCGAATTGCGCCATCGAGCGCTGTGAGCTTGGTGCCGGCGTGCCAGTGATCGTGCAGGACCTTCGAGGCGGCGGCGATCTTGTTGTTGTCGAGCATGCTGTTTCGCTCCCCGCGGGAATTATTTTCTGTTGTGCACGATCTCAGCACAAACGCGTCGCGTCTGTCGCGTGGGAAAAGCGATGTTCAGCCATTCGACAACTCTAGCCGATGATGATCCTGGTCTGCGGCGACATCCGCCGCAACAGCCGCAGCATCGAGGCCTTGGTCATCGACACGCAGCCCGCGGTCGGCGAAAAGTTCGGCCGCGCCAGATGCAGGAACACCGCGCTGCCGCGACCGGCGACGCGCGGCGCGGCGTTGTGATCGATCTCGATAATGAAGTCGTAGAGATGATCCTCGCGAGTCAGGCGGTCGCCGCCCTGCTCGCGGTCGAGCCGGATCGGCTGGTTGTAGTGACGGTCTGCGGGGTCCTCGCACCAGGCGTCCTCGCGGCGGATCGGCCGGGTCGGCAGGAAAGTCGTTGGACGCTGGTGCCGGTCGGCGCGCCACCAGAGCTGGCGCGGATGGAAGACGCCGCGCGGCGTGCCGCCGTCGCCCTCGCGCTTGTTGGCGAGGATTCCGCCGCGCCCGAGCGCCACCGGCACGGTCCAGGCGTCGGCCGACAGCCAACCCCGGCGAGGGTCGCCGGCGGCTGCTCGGACCTCGATGATGGAGAGCGGGCGATCACGTTTAACTGTCATATAAGTGATTGAAATAGCTGACCTTCCCTTAAGAATCGTTCCAAACTGAGCTTGCCTTGGAGGTTCAGAACATCCTATCTCCCGGCATTACAGGACATTCACGTCCTGCCCCGCCGGATTTGAGGTAGACTGCGTTGCCTTGTGAATCGGTAACAATCGCCTACCTGAACACATATCTAGCCGATGTTACGGCCATAGGCGCCCTCCGCTTCTGACCGCCCCGCCCCCGAAGGATTGTACCTATGGCCAATGCCCGCAAGATCTTGATCGTGGATGACGATACCGATCTGCGCGATACGCTGGTCGAGCAGCTGTCGCTGCACGAGGAATTCGAAGCCTCCGCAGTCGACACCGGCGCCAAGGGCGCCACTGCCGCCAAAGCCAATTCCCCCGATCTGGTCCTGATGGACGTCGGCCTGCCCGACACTGACGGCCGCGAAGTGGTCCGCTCGCTCCGCAAGGGCGGCTTCAAGGCCCCGATCATCATGCTGACCGGCCACGACACCGATTCCGATACGATCCTGGGGCTCGAATCCGGCGCCAACGACTATGTGGCGAAGCCATTTCGCTTCGCGGTGCTGCTGGCCCGGATCCGGGCGCAGCTCCGCCAGCACGAGGCCAGCGAGGACGCGGTGTTCTCGGTCGGTCCGTACTCGTTCCGGCCCGGCTCGAAGATGCTGACCGGCGCCAATGCCAGGAAGGTGCGGCTGACCGAGAAGGAAACCGCGATCCTCCGCTTCCTCTACCGCGCCGGCCAGATGCCGGTGTCGCGCGAGACCCTGCTCCAGGAAGTCTGGGGCTACAATTCCGGTGTCACCACCCACACGCTGGAAACCCACATCTACCGCCTCCGCCAGAAGATCGAGAAGGACGCCGCCAACCCGGAAATCCTGGTGACGGAAGCCGGTGGCTACAAGCTGGTGCCGTGATACGCTTCGCGCTCAACGATTCGTGAAATCGAGGCGCACCGCGGTTACCGGACCTGAATGTCGATCGATGATGACGTAGCCCTGCTCGAGCGGGTCCCGACAATGCGTCTGTTGGGCGAGAGTTCCTTGCGCATGCTGGCGATCGGCTCCGAGCAACGTGATTTCAACGCAGGCGACGTGCTGTTCAAGGCCGGCGACGCTGCGGATGCCGGCTATGTCGTGCAGCGCGGCACCTTCCGCGTTGAGGAAGGCGGCGCCGAGATCATCGCCGGCCCCGGCGCGCTGATCGGCGAGCTCGCCTTGATCGTCGCCATGAAGCGGCCCTCGACCGCCACCGCGCTGGAGCGCGGCTCCGTGATCCGCGTCGCGCGCAGCCTGTTCCAGCGCGTGCTGGAAAGCGATCCCGCCGCGGCCCGCCGGCTGCGCGACGAGCTCGCGCTACGCACCAGCCAGCTCGCAAGCGATATCCTGATGGCGGGCGGGAAGCTGAGTACGTGATCTTTCCGCGCGTCATTCCGCAAGATCATTGAACCGTCACCCTGAGGTGCGAGCCTTGCGGCGCAATTGCGCCGCTGGGCGAGCCTCGAAGGGTCGACGGCCACCAGCCGGGCCGTGCACCCTTCGAGACGCGCGTTCCGCGCTCCTCGGGATGACGGGTCGAGGGTTGGCGGCGCCCTTAAACCTCCATCACCGCCGTCACCGGCACGTGGTCCGACGGGCGCTCCCAGCTGCGGGCGTCGCGGGTGATCTTGAAATCGCTGACCTGATCCTTCAGCGCGCGCGAGACCCAGATGTGATCGAGCCGTCGGCCGCGATCGCCGACGGTCCAGTCCGCCGCGCGGTAGCTCCACCAGGTGTAGACCTTTTCCGACATCGGGATCCGCTCGCGCGCGATGTCGAACCATTCGCCATGCGCCTGCGCGGCGAGCAGCTTCTCGGTCTCGACCGGCGTGTGCGAGACCACCTTGAGCAGCTGCTTGTGCGACCACACGTCGTTCTCATGCGGCGCGACGTTGAGGTCGCCGACCAGGATGTGGCGGTCGTCGCCGCGCGGATGCAGCGGCTCGCAGGCCCTCATCTCGTCGAGGAATTGCAGCTTGTGCTCGAATTTCGGATTGAGCGCGGGATCGGGAATGTCGCCGCCGGCCGGCACGTAGAAATTATGCAGCACCAGCGGCTTTGACAGCTGCGCCTTCTCGCCGAAGGACACCGAGATGTGTCGTGAATCGATCTTGTCGCAGAACGTCCTGATGTCGGTCGTCTCGAACGGCAAGCGCGAGACGATGGCGACGCCGTGATAGCCCTTCTGTCCGTTCAGCGCGACGTGCTCATAGCCGAGCCGCTTGAAGCGCTTGAGCGGAAACGCATCGTCGATGCATTTGGTCTCCTGCAGGCACAGCACATCCGGCCGCGCGCTCTTGATGAACTTGGCGACGGTGTCGATGCGCAGGCGCACCGAATTGATGTTCCAGGTGGTGACGGAGAACCGCATGAGAGGTGCGTCTTAGCACGGTTCTCAGTGCGGGTTGGCGCTTTGTCCACAAGCAAGCGCTTGTAGGATGGGTAGAGCGCAGCGAAACCCATCACGGTCACAACACGCTGCGTCAATGATGGGTTTCGCTGCGCTCTACCCATCCTACGGCATCGCGATCAGCCCGGCGAGGTGCCGGGATAGGTCGTGAAGTCGATCTTGAACAGCGCCGGATCGGGCTTCTGCGTCGCGTCGAGATTGTAGACCGCAACTGTCGTGTCGTAGCCCTGCGGGTCGGTGACGGTCCACTGCTTGAGCTTGCCGTCCTTGGCGCCGATCATCAGCAGGAAGCGGCTGGTGCCGACCAGCGCCTGCTTCTCCTCGATCGTGATGCTGACGAACACGTCGTCGGCGGTGACGCTGATGACGTTGGTGTCCTTCATCAGGTCGATGCGGTCCGACAGCAGATAGCGCAGCGGGGTCTGCGACAGCGGATAGACGTCCTGGGTGGCGAGCCTGCGGTCGCGCACCGCGACCGAGGAGCCGTCCGCGATCACCTCGATCGGGCTCGGATCGTCATATTCGAAGCGCAGCTTGCCGGGCTTCTGGATGTAGAAATCGCCCTTGGTCTTGGTGCCGTCGGGGCCGACCTGGACGAAATTTCCGACCAGCGTTTGCAGCGACGAGAGATAGGCTGAGACCTTGGCGGCCTGCGCCTTCTGGTTGGCGTCGAAGGTCTGGAAGATGTTGGCGGGCACGTTGCGGCGCGGATCGGGAATCACCGGGTTCGGCGGTGCCTGGGTGGCGCCCGTCGTCGTCGGACCCTTGTCCGCATTGGTCTGCGCGCCGGCGTCCTTCTTTGGCGCAGCCTTGGCTCCAGCGCTGGGTGCGGGCTTCGGCGGCGGCGCATTCTGCGCAGTCGCCGCGCCGGCGATCGCGGCGGTGACGAGAAGAGCCAGCGCGATGCGCGTGCCGCGGTCAATGAGGTGTTTTGCCATCAGATATGTCAGGTCTCTGTTCGACGCTCGTCCCGCTGCGCCGGATTTTATCCCGCCTCTTCCGAGGGAGATATGGTTTTTCCGTGATGATCGCCCCCGATCAGAACTGGCCTTCTTCCTCCCCGACCAGGATTTCGCGCTTTCCGGCGTGATTCGCCGGACCGACGATGCCCTCAAGTTCCATCCGCTCCATCAGCGAGGCCGCGCGGTTATAGCCGATCTGCAGCCGACGCTGAATGTAGGAGGTCGACGCCTTGCGGTCGCGCTTGACGATCGCAACCGCCTGCGTGAACAGATCACCGCCGCCGTCGCCGCCCATGCCGGTGGCATCGAACACGGCGCCGTCCTCGTCGGTCGGCTCTTCCGCGGTGACGGCTTCGAGATATTCCGGTGCGCCTTGCGTCTTGAGGTGACGCACGACCTTCTCGACTTCCTCGTCCGAGGCGAACGGTCCGTGCACGCGGCTGATGCGGCCGCCGCCCGCCATGTAGAGCATGTCGCCCTGGCCGAGCAGCTGCTCGGCGCCCATCTCGCCAAGGATGGTGCGGCTGTCGATCTTCGACGTCACCTGGAAGGCGATCCGGGTCGGGAAGTTCGCCTTGATCGTGCCGGTGATGACGTCGACCGACGGACGCTGCGTGGCGAGGATGACATGCAGGCCGGCGGCGCGCGCCATCTGCGCGAGGCGCTGCACCGCGCCTTCGATATCCTTGCCGGCGACCATCATCAGGTCGGCCATCTCGTCGACGATGATGACGATGTAGGGCAGCGGCTCGAGGTCGAGCTTCTCTTCCTCGTAGATCGCCTTGCCGCTCTCCTTGTCGAAGCCGGTGTGGACGGTGCGCGTCAGCTCTTCGCCCTTGGCCTTGGCTTCGACGAGGCGCGCATTGTAGCCGTCGATGTTGCGCACGCCGAGCTTGGCCATCCGCTTGTAGCGCTCTTCCATCTCGCGCACGGCCCATTTCAGCGCCACCACCGCCTTCTTCGGATCGGTGACGACGGGCGTCAACAGATGCGGGATGCCGTCATAGACGGAGAGTTCGAGCATCTTCGGATCCACCATGATCAGGCGGCATTGATCCGGCCGCAGCCGGTAGACCAGGCTCAGGATCATGGTGTTGATCGCGACCGATTTGCCGGAGCCGGTGGTGCCGGCGATCAGCATATGCGGCGTGCGCGCCAGATCGATGATGACGGGGTCGCCGCCGATCGTCTTGCCGAGGCACAGCGGCAGCTTCGCAACCGAATCGACGCTTTCCTTGGCGACCAGAAGCTCGCGCAGATAGACCTTCTCGCGATGCGCGTTCGGCAGCTCGATGCCGATCGCGTTACGGCCGGCGACGACCGCGACGCGGGCCGACAGCGCGCTCATCGAGCGCGCGATGTCGTCGGACAACCCGATCACGCGCGACGACTTGATGCCGGGCGCCGGCTCGAGCTCGTACAGCGTGACCACCGGGCCGGGATTGGCCTTGACGATCTCGCCGCGCACGCCGAAGTCCTGCAGCACGCCCTCGAGCGAGCGCGAATTGGCTTCGAGCTCGGCCTTGCTCAGCGGCTGTCGATCGCTGGCTTTCGGCGCGCTGAGCACGGAGACCGAGGGCAGCTCGAACTTGTCGGAATTCTTCTTCTTCGGCTTCGGCTCGGCCTTCTTGCGCGGGGCGCGGGCGGCGGGAGCTTCTTCCTCCTCGTCCTCCTCGTCGTCGAAAGCCTCAGCCTCGTCCTCATCATGGTCTTCATGCGCCGGTGCGATCGAGGGCGCCGAGCGGCCGCCGCCGATATTCGGCTCCTGGCGCTCGAACGCGGCGCTGCGGCCCTGGGCTCCGCTCGAGACCAGCGATTTGTAGGCGGTGGTCAGCAGCCAGCCGAGCCGCGCTTTCGCGCTCATCAGCGCATGGAACAGCCAGCCCAGCGAGACCGAGCTGCGGTCGTTGTCTTCTTCCTCGACGAACGGCTCGTCGTCGTCGGAGATCGGCGTCAGCTCGTCGTCCTGCTCCTTGGCGCCCCAGCCGCAGGCGAACAGGAAGCTTGCCGCCATCGCGACGAACAGGATCAGGCCGAGCACGACGCGATAGATGAAGCCGGGCGGGCCGAACACGACGGCCGGCGCACGCAGCAGCGCGTCGCCGACCACGCCGCCGAGCCCGGTCGGCAGCGGCCATGCGGTGTTGTGCGGCCAGCAGCTGGCGAAGCCCGCCGCGATCACCGTGCACAGGATCCAGCAGCCGAGCCGTAGCGCTTCGCGGTCGAACGGGCGATGCGTCAGCATCCGCCAGCCCCATACCGCGACCGGCAGCACCAGCATGATCGCGCCGAGACCCAGAATCTGCATCAGGAGGTCGGCGCCGATCGCGCCCGGATAGCCGAGCACGTTGCGGATCGCGCGCGAGGTGGCGTGGCTCAGCGACGGATCCTGCACCGACCAGGTCATCAGTGCCGCCGTGATGGCGCCGGACAGCGCGATCAGGCCGAGCCCGGTGAGTTCGCGCAGCCGTCGCGCCAGCGCCTCGCGGAGCGAGAGCGGCAGATGGCCGACCAGGGGGATGACACGTTCGATCGCTGGCATACTCAATCTTCGCGCTTCGCGATTAACCCAGGGTTTCGACCAGGCGATGCATCGCCTCGGCCGTCGATTCACTGTCGGAGACGAGCGCAAGGCGGATATAGCCCGCGCCCGGATTGGAACCGTCGTTCTGCTGGCGCGCCAGATAGCTGCCGGGAATCACGCGCACGCCGGCGTCGCGATAGAGCCTGACCGCCGCCGCCTCGTCGCCGCCGCGCTCGGAGACGTCGAGCCAGACGCAGAAGCCGCCGGCGGGACGCTTGTAGCCGTAGCGGTTGCCGAGGATCTGGTCGGCGAAATCGAACTTGATGCGATAGAGCCTGCGGTTCTCCTCGACATGCGCCTCGTCGCTATAGGCGGCGACCGCGACATGCTGCAGCGGCACCGGCACCTGCGGTGCGGCGACATTGCGCAGCTCGTGGAATGCGGCCAGAAACTTTCTATCGCCCGCGGCGAAGCCGACGCGCATGCCCGGCAGGTTCGAGCGCTTCGACAGCGACTGGAACGCCACGACATTGCTGAAGTCAGGACCGGCGCATTCGAGAATGCTGCCCGGCGCCTCGCGGGTGTAGATTTCCGAGTAGCACTCGTCGCTCAGGATGATGAAGCCGAAGCGATCGGCGAGTTGCTTCAGCCGCGTGAAATAGGCGCGCGAGGCGACCGAGCCCTGCGGATTGGCGGGCGAGGCGATGAAGAACGCGACGGTGCGCGCCAGCGTCGCCTCGTCGATCGAATCAAGGTCGGGCAGGAAACCGTTAGCGAGCGTGGTCGGCAGGTAGATCTGCTCGCAGCCGGCCGCGCGGGCGCCGGCGCCATAGGCCGGATAGAACGGGTTCGGCATCAGGATCGCCGGCCGGCCCTTGCGCGGCGCGACGTAGCGCGAGGCTGATATCGCGGCAAAGAACAGCCCCTCGCGGCTGCCGTTCAGCACCATTACCTCGCTCTCCGGATCGACCGGTCGCGGCAACTGGAACCGGCTTCCCAGCCAGGTCGCGACGGCGCGGCGGAACGGTTCGATGCCCTTGGCGATCGGGTAGCGGCCGAATTCGGCGGTATGCTTTGCCAGCACCGGCCCGACGAAATCGGGCACCGGGTGCTGTGGTTCGCCTAATGACAGCGTAATCAATGGCTTGGCAGGCTGATAAGGCGCCAGCAGCTCGGTCGTGCGCAGGAAAGGGGAACGCTCGGCCTGGCCGGCGGATGCGACATCGCCGGCGCCCTGCGCCAAGCCGGATGAGGCGGTCATTGCCATGATTGAAATGCCAGCACTTTCACTGCGGTCGGAGGTAGGGGCGCCGACCGTAAACCGATCAAGTCACCATAGATAGGGCGAGGTTAAGACGCGATTAACCATCGGCGCGCGGCACGATCTGCCGGCGCGTGATATCAGCGCTCACGCCAGAAAACCGCATCGAAATTGCTCCGAGACATGATCCACCGCCGCGCCGTCCGGGCGCTCATCATCACCGGCGAGCGCGAAGTCCTGCTGATGCGGATTCGCCCGCCGCACGGCGACTGCTTCTGGATCGCACCGGGCGGCGGCATCGAGGGCGACGAGACGGCTGAAGCGACCCTGCAGCGGGAACTGGCGGAGGAATTGGGGCTGGTCGATTTCGAGCCCGGGCCCGCCGTCTGGCGGCGTCACCACACCTTCAACTGGGGCGGCCGGCGCATATCCCAGAAAGAAGAGTACCGGATCGTTCACGCCGATCGCTTCACGCCGGTGATGGCCGACGAAGCCGAGGCAAAGGTGCTCGATTGCTTCCGCTGGTGGCCGATCGCCGACCTACCCGGTGCGAGCGAGCGCCTCACGCCGCTGTCGCTTGCCGACATCCTGGAGCGCTATTTGCGCAACGGCGCGCCAAGCGAGCTGCCGGATGAGGAAGTTTTGATCGACTGACGCGGCTCGATGGCTCCAACCTCCCCTTGAAAAGGGGAGGTCGCTTTGCTCGGAGAGCAAAGCGGGTGGGGATCTATTCTCTCCGCAGACAGCAGAGTGCGCGGCTAACCCCCATCCCGACCTTCCCCCTTTCAGGGGGAAGGAGAAAACAGACGGCAGGCCGGGCTACGCGCGCGATACGTTGCGGCTACCGCGCCGGCAGCTTCTCGAACGACGGCTTGCCTTCGGGCAGATGGTGGAAGGTCTGCTTGTCGCAGGTGTAGATCGTCATCTGCGGGGTGAACACCGAGGGGTCGTCGAAGGTGCCGACCTTCAGGATGGTGGCGGGCAGGCCCGGCACCTTGGTCACGAGATGTGTGCCGCATTCCGGGCAGAACTCGCGCGTCACGGCGCGGTCGAGATCCTTGCGGGTGAACTGCTTGGGCTCGCTGGCGGTGTATTTGAAGCCGGTGGTGGGCATCGCCATGAACATGTTCGGTCCGCCGCCCGTGATGTACTGGCATTCGCGGCACAGGCACTGCGCCGCCATCATCGGCTCGCCCTCAGCCTCATAGCGCACATTGCCGCAATAGCATCTGCCCTGCACCTTCATGACGTCCTCCCGTTTTCGTTGTTTGTGGCCTGTCATTCCACAATGGCAGGCAATTCCGACAATATTTTCTCAAGCCGCGGAAAAAAGAAAGGGGCCCCAGCTTGCGCTGGAGCCCCTCAACGGTCCGGACATTGCCGGGTATGTGCCCGAACCGTAGTTCTGGACCCGGCCCCGGAGGGAGCCAGAGTCCCGGGAGAACTCACATGTTGTAGGCGCGCTCCGTATGCTCGGTGATGTCGAGGCCTTCACGCTCGGTCTCGACGTTGGCGCGCAGGCCGACGATCACGTCGACGATCTTGTAGAGGATCGCCGAACCGATGCCCGACCACACCAGCGTGGTGCAGACGCCCCAGACCTGCGAGATCATCTGCGCCGCGAAGTCATAATCGGCGACCTTCGGCGGGATCGCGGTGTAGTCGATGATGCCTGCACCGCCGAGCGCCGGGTTGACCAGGATGCCGGTGCCGAGCGCGCCGACGATGCCGCCGACGCAGTGGACGCCGAACACGTCGAGCGAGTCGTCATAGCCGAGCGCGTTCTTCACGACCGTGCAGAAGAACAGGCAGACCACGCCGACCACGAGGCCGAGCACGATGGCGCCCATCGGGCCGGCATAGCCGGCCGCCGGGGTCACCGCGACGAGGCCCGCGACCGCGCCCGAGAGCGCACCGAGCAGCGAGGGATGGCCCTTGATGATCCATTCCGCGAACATCCAGGCCAGCGCCGCCGCGGCAGTGGCCACGAAGGAGTTGGTCATGGCGAGCGCAGCGCCGCCATTGGCTTCGAGGTTGGAGCCGGCGTTGAAACCGAACCAGCCGACCCAGAGCAGCGAGGCGCCGATCATGGTCATGGTCAGCGAGTGCGGAGCCATCAGCTCCTTGCCGTAGCCGGTCCGCTTGCCAATCAGCAGCGCGCCGACCAGGCCGGCGATACCCGCGTTGATGTGCACGACGGTACCGCCCGCGAAGTCGATCGCGCCCTTCTTGAAGATCCAGCCGGCATCGGCGTTGATCTCGTCGAGCTTGGCCTGCGCCGCGGTCTTGGCCGCGCCGTCAGCCGCGGCGGCGAGCGCCTTGGCGGCATCCTGGATCGCGTCCGGGCCCGGCCAGTACCAGACCATGTGCGCGATCGGGAAATAGATCAGCGTCACCCAGAGCGGGATGAACAGCGCGATCGCCGCGAACTTCATGCGCTCGGCGAAGGCACCGACGATGAGGGCCGGCGTGATCGCCGCGAAGGTCATCTGGAAGCACATGTAGATGAGCTCCGAGATGTTGGCGTCGACCGAGAAGGTCGCCGCCTTCGAGTCCGGCGTGACGCCCATCAGGAAGGCCTTGGAGAAGCCGCCGATGAAGTCGGAACCGCCGGTGAAAGCGAGGCTGTAGCCGTAGAGGGCCCAGAGCACGGTGACGAGGCAGACCGTGTAGAACACCTGCGCCAGCACCGAGAGCATGTTCTTGGAGCGGACCAGGCCGCCATAGAACAGCGCGAGGCCCGGGATGGTCATCAAAAGCACCAGCACCGTCGAGGTCAGCATCCAGGCGTTGTCGCCCTTGTTGACGGTCGGCTCGGCGTAGGCGGCGGTCGCGGCGAACAGGCCGACTGCAAGGGCCGCCAGTCCCGCGCCATAGGGACGCTTGAACGTCATGTTATTTCACTCCTGAGGTCTTAAGGTTTGAGCGCGAAATCAGAGGGCCGCGGCATCGGCCTCGCCGGTGCGGATGCGCACGGCGTGTTCGAGGCTGATGACGAAGATCTTGCCGTCGCCGATCTGGCCGGTCTTGGCGGCGGAGGTGATGGCGTCGATGGTCTTGTCGACCTGATCGGAATTGACCGCGACCTCGATCTTGATCTTCGGCAGGAAGCTCACGGCATATTCGGCGCCGCGATAGATTTCCGTGTGGCCTTTCTGGCGACCGTAGCCTTTGACTTCCGTCACCGTGAGACCGTGAACGCCAATGGCGGTCAGGGCGTCACGGACCTCTTCGAGTTTGAATGGCTTAATGATCGCCATAACAATTTTCATGAGTCCTATCCCCGCTTGGGCCCGGTGCGAATGAACACCGGGAGTTTCGACTGAGGTTCACCACGCGGAGGACATCCACTACGCGGGCACAGCCTGGACCCTTAGAATCAAATGCCGTGCCAAACGGCCGGAGTTCGCTAATGGATTATGAATCCGGACCTTTTCCCGCTTTACGGGTGGGAGGTGCCCCTGCGCTATTCCGCCGCGCCTAAAATATGGTCAGGCCTGTCTAGAACGCAGGCACGGCTAACTCCGGACACAATTCTGCTCAGCCGCGGGGCAGTAGGCGGTATCCGGCGAGGGCTTCCGGGCGCGCTCCGCGGTCCGCGAACATCCTCTCGATCATTTCGCCATTCGCGTCGGTCGGACGATTGCGCGATGGGAATTTGATGTTGGGTTTCA
This sequence comes from Bradyrhizobium sp. BRP56, assembly GCF_020194035.1. Lineage (NCBI taxonomy): Bacteria > Pseudomonadati > Pseudomonadota > Alphaproteobacteria > Hyphomicrobiales > Nitrobacteraceae > Bradyrhizobium > Bradyrhizobium sp. BRP56. Next base: position 40,776 of record NZ_JADYVV010000033.1, on the reverse strand, counting down.
TCGGCTTGTTTGGGTTCCCACCCGAAACGGGACCGGCGCAACGACAGTTGCGGGCATCCTCGCCGCGTCGTTCTGCGCGACGCGGACAAGGGCTCGCATCAGGTACGCCCGCCAGGACAGCAAATGCTGGACTTTTGCCGGCGCTCGTTACGGATCGTTAGCTGTCTGTAACATTGTCGTTCCGGCGTTAACGCCGCGGTTGCCGTCGTTGCGCTATTGCCGCCGCATAAGAACTTCAATGACAGGTGGGGCAACCAATGATTGATCGTATCCGCTTGCTGCTCCAGCAGCAGCCGATGATTTCGCTGGATTTCAACACAATCACCGACGACACGAATCTCTATGACGCAGGGCTGACATCCTTCGCCACGGTGCAGGTGATGCTGGCGCTCGAGGAAGAGTTCAACATCGAATTTCCCGAAGCGATGCTCACGCGACGGACCTTCTCGTCGCTCGCCAACGTCGCGGACGCCGTTTCACGGCTGACACAGCAGGCGGCGTAAAACCATGAGCGTGGTGAGAAAGATAGAGCCCGTGCCGGCCTCTGCCGCCACGCCGGCCGAGCGCATGCGTTTGGTCGCCAAGGTGGCGGCGCAGCAGGTCGATGCGGTAGACCGTGAGGGCCGCTTCCCGGCCGATACCATCGAAGCATTGAAGCGCGAGCGCCTGCTCGGCGTCGCGATTCCCGTCGAACATGGCGGGGAGGCATTGGGCACGATGGAGATCGCGGAGCTGATCGTTCAGCTCGCCCAGGCGTGCGGCTCGAGCGCCATGATCTACGCCATGCACCAGATCAAGACGTCGAGCTTCGTCAGCCATGGCGGCGCCAGCGACTGGCATCTGGCCTATATGCGCCGCATTGCGGCGGAGCAGTTGCTGATGGCCTCGGCGACTACGGAAGCCGGCATCGGCGGCAATTTGCGCAATTCGATCTGTGCGGTCGAAGTGGCCGACGGCCGCTTCTCGCTGACAAAGGAAGCAACGGTTATTTCCTACGGCCGCCACGCCGACGCGATTCTTGCCACGGCGCGGCGCGCTCCCGACGCGGCAAGCTCCGATCAGGTGATGGTCGTCATTCCCGCGGACCTGAACCGCACGCTGGAGCGCACCTCCGTATGGGATACGCTCGGAATGCGCGGCACCTGTTCGGACGGTTTCCATCTCGTCGCGCACGGTGACGCGGCGCAGATCTTCCCCAAGCCGTTCTCGGAGATCGCGGCACAGTCGATGCTGGCGAGCTCGCATATCTTCTGGGCGGCGACCTGGTTCGGTATCGCCACCGATGCCTTCAATCGCGCGCAAGCATTCGTCAAGGCTGCGGCGCGCAAGCAGGCGGATGGAAGTCTGCCGCCGGGCGCGCTTCGGCTCGCCGAGGCGGCCGCCCTGCTTCAGGAGATGAAGGGTCATCTCACGGCCGCCATTGACCGCTTCGATGCGGCCAAGGGCAATGACGACGCGCTCTCCTCGATTGGCTTTACCGCCGAGATCAACGCGTTGAAGGTCGCTGCGAGCGAGAAGGCTGGGGCGATCGTGCGACTCGCCATGCTGGTCAACGGCATCGTCGGCTACAAGAACGGCACGCCGTTCAGCGTCGGCAGACACCTGCGCGATGTGAGCTCAGCGCCGCTGATGATTTCGAACGACCGTATTCTTTCCAACACCGCGACGCTCCTGCTGATGAGCCGCTTTGACACCAGCCTGAGAGGTTGAGATGGACGCCAAGACGTTCGATGCCAAGAGCCTGCTCGACACCCTGTTCGACAAGAGCATCCTGTTCAAGACCGGAGTAGACGGACTTTATGGCCGCTCCGGCGTTTTCGAAGACGTGATCGAGCGCTTTGAGCGGCTCGTGACCAGCATCGGAGCGCCAGACAAGGCAACCCGCATCCACTTCCCACCGGGCATGAGCCGCGCCACGCTTGAAGGCAGTGGCTATATGAAAAGCTTCCCGCAGCTTGCAGGCTGCGTGCATTCCTTCATGGGCGGCGAGCGCGAGCACGCGCAGCTTCTCGGCATGATGGCTGCGGGAGAGGACTGGACCGAACTGCAGCAGGCGACGAACGTCGTGCTGACGCCAGCCGCCTGCTATCCGCTCTATCCGACCGTTGCCGCGCGCGGTCCGGTGCCCGATGACGGTGTGCTGTTCGAGCTTTCCTCCTATTGCTTCCGTCATGAGCCTTCCAAGGATCCCGCGCGCATGCAGCTGTTCCGCATGCGCGAATTCGTCCGCATCGGTACGGCCGAGCAGGTGTGCGCCTTCCGCGAAAGCTGGCTGGAGCGCGGCAAGGCGATGATCGAATCCCTCGACCTGCCCTGCGAGGTTGATCTCGCCAACGATCCGTTCTTCGGTCGCGGCGGCAAGATGATGGCCAACAACCAGCGCGACGAGGGACTCAAGTTCGAGCTGCTGATCCCGGTAACCAGCATCGAGAAACCGACGGCCTGCTTGTCCTTCAACTATCATCGCGACCATTTCGGCCAGACCTGGGGCCTGAAGTTCGCGGATGGCAGCCTGTGCCACTCGGCCTGCGTCGGCTTCGGGCTGGAGCGCGTGGCGCTCGCGCTGTTCCGCCATCACGGCCCTGACGTCGAGGCATGGCCGGCTTCCGTGCGTGACACGCTTTGGGGCAACTGAAATGCAGAGTGCCATCGCCGGGCTCGATCCGGCCGACTACAAGCCGCACCGGCTACACGACGCGGCGCGGCGATGGCCGCAGACCAACTGCTATGTCGATCTTCTGATCGAAGTCATGCATGCGAACGGGAATGACCCGGTCGCTGCGCTCGGCTTCACCGTGGCGCAGGATTTCGAAGGCGACCAGTTCACGTTCTTCAAGTTCCCGACGGCCGACCTGCAGCGATTGGCCGGCCTGGATATCCAGGAACTGTCCGTGTTCGATCGTCTGGAGGCGCACGTTCTCAATCAGATCGAGCGCGGGCGGCTGCCGCTGGTCGAGGTCGATGCCTTCTACCTGCCCGACACGAAGGGCATCACCTATCGCAGTGGCCATTCCAAGACGACGATCGGCGTCAACGTGCTCGTTCCCGGGCGCCGCCACATGGCCTACTTCCACAACGACGGCTACTTCGCCCTGGATGGCGAGGACTATGACGGCATTTTCGGGCAGCGCAACGACGCGCCGGCCGGCGGCCTGCCGCTGTTTCCCTATGCCGAGTTCGTCAAGTTCGACACCACGCGCCCCTCGCGCGATCCGGTCAGTGCGGCCACGGAAATCCTCGCGCAGCATCTGCGGCGCAGGCCGAAACGCAATCCGCTCGATGCCTATGCGGCCGTGTTCGGCGGCCATGCCGAGGCACTGGCCGTCCGGTCACCGGAGTATTTTCACATCTACGCCTTCAACACGTTGCGGCAGGTGGGCGCCAATTTCGAACTCCTCTCCAGTCATCTGGAATGGTTGGGACGGCACGGCGAGACCGGTCTGGCCGAGGCGATCGAAGCCGCCGCGGCAATCGCCGAGGGCGCCAAGGTCATGCAATTCAAGCTCGCCCGCGCCATGGCCCGGCATCGGTTCGATGGGCTCGCGGACGCCATCGGGCCGATGGCCAAGGCCTGGCAAACGGTGATGAACGCTCTGGACGGTCGCATGGCGGATCTCGCCAGCAAGGCAGCGTAGGACCGGCCTGCCGGTCATGGGAATGCATGTGTATGGACGCTTTGGTGTCGACGACCGACACGGCCGAGCCTCTGGACAGCGGCTGGTGCATGGTCGTCTCGCCGGCCGGCGCGTGGGCGTCTCCGGCGGCGATCGACGGCAGCGCCGAATGGCTGGAGGCGGCGTGCCCCAGCACGGCCGCTGCTGCGCTGGAGCGGCTTGGCCGCTGGGACCGCAACCATCCCACTCCGCTGCACGACCAGGACGTCTGGTATCGTCGCCGGCTCGACGTCACCGGCCCGGCCCGTCTCGTATTTGACGGCTTGGCGACGGTTGCAGAGGTCTGGCTCGACGATCGCCTCGTGCTGTCCTCGACCTCGATGTTCGAGCGCCATGATGTGGCCCTGACGCTTGCCGGCGGCGAGCAACTGGCCATCGCATTCCGCAGCCTCGACCGCCATCTGGAAACCCTGATCGGTCCGCGTGCGCGCTGGCGGCCGCGCATGATCGACGATCAGCGGCTGAGGCTCGTACGGACCACGCTGATCGGCCATATGCCGGGTTGGTCCCCCGGCTTCGACATCGTCGGACCATGGCGACCGATCAAGCTGATCCGCGATACCAACCGGCAAGGCGTGCGCGATGTGCAAATGCAGGCCGACCTCGCCGGCACAACAGGGCATCTTTCCGTCGCGATCACGCTGGTCGAGCCGTTTGATGACGCGCCGGCTACGGTCGCCTGTGCGGGCGCTGTCGCCGCATTGACCTCCGAGACAGCGACGCGGCTGACGGCGAAACTGGATATTGCGAACGTTGCGCCATGGTGGCCGAGCAGCCATGGCGATCCGGCGCTGCACGAGGTTGTCGTCACGCTCGGCTCGATGCGAGTAGTGCTCGGCCGCGTCGGCTTCCGGCATATCGAGATCGATCGCGGCACCGACGGACGCGGCTTTCGGCTGGTCGTCAACGGCGTATCCGTCTTTTGTCGCGGCGCGGTGTGGACGCCGTCCGACCTGGTGCGGCTGCCGTCCTCACGCGAAGAGGTCGCGCGCGACCTCGATCTTGCACGACGGGCGGGCGTCAACATGTTCAGGGTCGGCGGCACGTTCGTCTATGAGAGCGACGCGTTTCACGAGCTCTGCGACGAGATGGGCATCCTGGTCTGGCAGGACCTGATGCTCGCCAATTTCGACTATCCGGCGAAGGACGAGGCCTGGTGCGCGTCGCTCTCGCGCGAGGTCGAGGACCTGCTCACGCGGCTCAGGCATTCGCCGTCACTCGCCGTTCTGTGCGGCGGCAGCGAGGTGGCACAGCAGGCGGCGATGATGGGCATGCCGATGTCGATGGATCCGACGCCCTGGTTCGACAAGGTGGTGCGCCCCATCGCTGAAGCGAAGCGTCCCGACCTGGTGCTTGTGACGTCATCGCCATCCGGCGGCAACCTGCCTTTCACGGCTGATGGCGGGCCGATGCATTATTACGGGGTCGGCGCCTATTGCCGGCCGCTGGATGACGCGCGCCGGGCCGAAGTGCGCTTCGCGAGCGAATGCCTTGCCTTTGCCAATGTGCCTGACCAGGCAACTCTGGATGCGCATCTGCCGGTGCCGCCGGTGCACGATCCGCGCTGGAAGGCGGGTGTGCCGCGCGACGTCGGCGCGTCGTGGGACTTCGAGGATGTGCGCGAGCACTATCTGGAAACGCTTTTTTCCGTCGACGCGCGCCGGCTGCGCATCGAAAATACCAGACGCTATCTCGAACTCTCCCGTGCGGTGACGACCGAGGTGGTGGAGCGCACCATCGACGAATGGCGGAGACCCTGTTCGCCGACGGCTGGAGCGCTGCTGTTCTTCTGGAAGGACTTGCGGCCGGGCGCGGGTTGGGGCGTGGTCGATTCGACCGGCCGGCCTAAGCCGGTCTGGCACGGGCTGAGGCGCGCATTTGCCCCGCTACGGCTGATCCTGAGCGACGAGGGCGTCAACGGGCTGACCGTCCATGCCGTCAACGATACCGCGCAGACCGTTCGGGCGACATTATCGCTGACCTGTCTGCGGGACGGCGTCACGCCGGTGGTGTCAGCGCGCCAACCGATCAGCGTGCCGGCGCACGGCGGCCTGTCGCTTTCGGCCTTCTCGGTACTCGGCGCCTTTTTCGATATTTCCTACGCCTATCGCTTCGGGCCGCCCGGACATGAGGTCACCGTTGCAAGGCTGGAAGGCGACGACGGGAAGGTCTTTGCCGAGGCCTTCCATGTGCTGCCGGGTGTCATGACCGCGCAGCGCGACGTCGGCCTGACTGTGAGTTTGGTGCGTCGGAAGGACGCGTGGCGGCTGCGGCTGGCCTGCAAACGCGCGGCCTACCACGTCTCCATCCAGGACGATCAGTTCGTTCCAACGGAGAACAATTTCCACCTGATGCCGGGCATCGAGCGGGAGGTCGGCCTTGACGGTCCGCCCCTGGCGACACCTGGCGGCACGGTGACAGCGCTCAATGCCGATCGCGACGCGAGCTACGAGGTGCCGAGAGCGGAAGAATTGGAAGTCGTGCGGACAAAGGAGTCCGCCGGGAGCATGACATGAAACCAGTTGTCTTTGCCGATACCATCGGCTGGCTGAACGTAGCGAAGGGGCGGCGGGGCGTTGTCATCGCCGGCGCGCATGGTCATGAGGATCTGTGCAGTCGCCGATTCCTGAAGCTGTTGTCCGACAGGGCGGCCGCGGCGGGCCTGCCTGTCCTGCTGTTTGACTATCCCGGCTGCGGCGACGCCGCCGGTGACCATTCGGCGCCGGGCCGGGTGATGGCCTGGACCGCCAGCATCGGCGCGGCGATCGACCGGTTAAAGCGGGATTGCGGCGTGGAGGATGTCATCCTCGCCGGCCTCCGTCTCGGCGCGCTGCTGGCCCCGCTCGCTGCGGCGGGGCGGGACGACGTGGCAGGCCTTGCGCTGCTTGCGCCACCGAGTTCCGGCAAAACCTATGTGCGCGAAATCACCGCAATGTCGCGCGTGATCGATGGGTCGCTCGCCAAGAGCGCCGCAAGCGACGCGACGTTCGCCGAGGGCCGCGAGGCCGTCGGCTTCCGGCTTTCGCATGAGACGCTCGCCGATCTGTCAAGGCTGGATTGGCGGCGGGCCGTCGCGGCCCTTCCGCCCCTGCCGATGCTTTTGATCGCGAACGGAAAGCCGTTGGCAGGCTCTGAAATCCGCGACGGTCGAACTTCTTTCGAAGGCGCGACAATCGCGGAGTTCAAGGACTATCACCTGCTCGTGTGCGACCCGACCGCGAACCGGATCCCGGCCGACGTTGTCGATTGCTGGGCGGATTGGTTGTCCGACCGGGCCGTCGCCGGCGTAGCTCAGGGCGTCGTATCCTTGACCGGCCGCGAGCTATTGGAGGGATCGCACTACACGGAAGAGCCGGTTGTGATCAGGCAGGCGCCATTGATCTGTGGCGTGCTGACCCGGCCACGTGACGGCCATGCTGCGGCCGATCCGGTCATCTTCCTCAACTCCGGCGGCGTGCCGCATGTCGGTTGGGCGCGCGGCACGGTCGAGGCGGCGCGCGAACTTGCCGCCGCCGGCGTGGCGTCGCTACGCATTGACCTGCCGGGCCTCGGCCTGAGCGACGATGCCGGGAGCAATCGGCTGTTCCTCTATGATTCCCGCACCCGCTTCGACGTCGGCGCGGCGATTGACTGGATGCAGCGGGCGGGCTTTGCCAAAGTCGAGCTTGTGGGCATATGCTCGGGCGCCTTCCAGGCCTTTCACACTGCGCGCGCGGACCGCCGCGTCCGCGCCCTGACCATGATCAACCCGCTCTGCTTTGCCTGGAACAGTTCCTACGCGCTGGAGCTTACGGCCTGGAAAGCATACGAAACCTCCAAGGCGAATCGCGGAAGCCAGCAGCAGATCGGTCCGGCGGACGGGCCTGCGATGACGACCAGGTCCGCCTGGAAGCTGTCAGTGTCAGATAGCGCCAGGCGGCTGGTGCGGCGCGGATTGGAAGCCGTCAAGTCGACGCTGTCGGCAATGCATCCGTCCGCCTTGCTTGGTCGTAACCGCGTCGAGCGCTGGATGCGCGAGCTTTGTAGCCGCGGCGTGCGCGTCCTCATGGTCACCTCGGACGGCGATCTCAGCCTGCAGGAGATCGCACGGCATTTCGGTCAGGACGGCAAACGGCTCACAAGCATCCCCGGAGTGACGCGGTTGACGCTGCCGAACGCCGACCATTCGCTGACGCCTCGTCATGCGCGGCGCGCTGTCGTCGCGCGCTTGATCGACCACCGCGGCGGCGGCAGGCGCGGAGGATCGAGCCGTCCCGATGCCGTGCGGGTCACGGCGCCGCATGCCGAGGTGAAGCCTAAATCGATGGCGCTGTCATGAAACGGTTTGGCCGCTCCAGCGACGAAGATCAGCGCGGCACCGGATCATGTTTTTCGACGGCGTCGCGTTCGGCGAAGACCTTGTCGATCAATCCCCATTCGAGCGCCTGCTGCGCGGACATGAAGTGATCGCGATCCAGGGTCCGTTCCACGTCGGCTTCGGTGCGCCCGCAGTGCTGCGCATAGAGCCGGGTGATGCGCCGCTTGGTCTCCTGCATCTCGGTGGCATGGATCAGGATGTCGGACGCCTGGCCCTGGAAACCGCCGAGCGGCTGATGCACGTGGAGGCTCGCATTCGGCAGCGCGGCGCGGTGACCGGGCTCGCCGGCCATCAAGAGGAACGACCCCATCGAGCGCGCCGTGCCCATGCACAGCGTGTGCACCGGCGCCTTGATGAACTGCATGGTGTCGTACATCGCAAGCCCGCTGGTGATCACGCCGCCATAGGAGTTGATGTAGAGGTTGATCGGCTTGTTGGGGTTGTCGGCTTCGAGGAACAGCAACTGCGCGCAGACCAGTCCGGACATCGCATCATTGACCTCGCCGTTCAGGAAGATGATGCGCTCGCGCAGCAGCCTGGAATAGATGTCGAAGGAACGTTCGCCGCGGCTCGACTGTTCGACGACCATAGGGACGAGTTGCATCATGTCGCGCATCGGCGACCTCCATTGCTGCAGGTGATGAAGTCTCGGTAGGTGAGGTTGGGGATCAGGCCGCGCGCATCATTGTGCGGTTGTTGCTGTTGGCCGGTTGCGGCTGCTTTCCCCTGATGTCGCATGCTTGCTGGATGATGCGAAAGCGGGTGCCGCCTGCCTCGTTCGGCTCGATCCGGAAGGTGACATGGCTTTCGCGAAACGGCGGCTCGGACTCGCGCAGCCGGAAGCGCACCTCTTCGCCAGCGATCGATGACAGGGGTTCAGCGTCCGCGAGATCGCAATCCGGGAGCCAGCGTTCGCGCAGGGCCGGAATGGTCACCGCGCGCCAGACTTTTTCAGGCGGTGCATCGAGCTCGTATTCGAGCACCAGGTCGGCGTCGGCATGATCAGGCTCAACTGTGTCGCTCATTGATCCATGTCCTTCAGCAGATCGGAGAGCGCTTCGATGCGCTTCGGCCAATAGGCGCGGTAGCGGGCAAGCCAGGTCCCGATGCTGGCGATGCCGTCCGGGTCGACCTCATAATTCACGAAGCGGCCCTGTCGCTGCTCGCGCACCAGCCCTGCCGCGCGCAGCACCGCCAGATGCTGCGACATCGCCGGTTGGCTGATCTCAAGTCCGTCGCGCAAGGCGCTGGCGTTCAGGCTGCCGCCGGCCAGCTTCTCAAAGACCTTGCGGCGGGTCGGATCGGCCAGCGCCTTGAAGATGTCGGTGTCGACCATGACGACACATAAGCATACACTTATGTGTCGTGCAAGCCCGAACCTTGCTCGCGCCGTACTTCGTGACGTCGCGGCGCTCGGGTCCTTTGCATGGGGTTGTTTTACAAATTCGCCCTCGCGGTGGCCGGTGTCGTCGTCCTGGCCCCGTGAGTCCGGCTGCCACCGCCGCCTCGGCTACTTACTGCAGCGCCTCGCCATGCTGGGAGATGTCGAGACCTTCGAGCTCCTGCTGCATCGAGACGCGCAGTGGGACGAAGGCGCTGACCAGCTTGAGCAGCACGAAGGTGACTCCGCCGCACCAGACAAAGGTGACCGCGACGCCGTAGAGCTGGATCAGCAGCTGCTTCGGATTGCCCTCGAGCAGGCCGGACGTGCCGCCGATTGCCGAGGCCGCGAATACGCCGGCAAGCAGCGTGCCGGTCAGGCCGCCGATGCCGTGCACGCCGAACACGTCGAGCGAGTCGTCATACTTGAAGCGATGCTTCAGCCAGGTGCAGGCCCAGAAGCAGACCAGGCCGGCAATGATGCCGATGACGACGCCGTGCCACGGCGCGACGAAGCCGGATGCCGGGGTGATGGTGCCGAGTCCCGCGACCGCACCCGAGATCATGCCGAGCACCGACGGCTTGCGGCGCGTCGCCCATTCGATCGCGCCCCAGGTCAGCGCGCCGGCGCAGGCCGCAAGATGGGTGGCGGTGATCGCCATCACCGCGCGCGAATTGGCCGCGAGCGCCGAACCGCCGTTGAAGCCGAACCAGCCGACCCAGAGCAGGCCGGTGCCGACCACCGCGAGCGACAGATCGAACGGCGAAAGATTGTCATGGCCATAGCCGTGGCGGTTGCCCATCACCTTGGCCGCGACCAGGCCGCTGATGCCGGCGGAGAGATGCACCACAAGACCGCCGGCGAAATCCAGCACGCCCGCTGAGGCGAGGAAGCCGCCGCCCCACACCCAATGCGCCAGCGGCACATAGGCGAAGATGAACCAGCCGATCGAGAACAGCACATAGGCGGAGAACCGCATGCGGTCGGCGACCGAGCCTGCGACCAGCGCCACCGTGATGATCGCGAACGTCATCTGGTACAGCATGAACAGCGCTTCGGGGATGGTCTTCGCCGCCGGATTGATGCTGTCCATGGTGATGCCGGCCAGGAACCAGCGATCGAGCGAGCCGAGCCAAGGACCGTCGCCGACGAAGCTCAGCGAATAGCCGAAGGTGACCCAGAGGATCGAGACGAGCGCAACGGCGGTGAGGCTCTGCGCCATCGTCGCCAGCACGTTCTTCTTGCGCACCATGCCGGAGTAGAACAGCGCCAGTCCGGGGATCGTCATCATCAGCACCAGCGCGGTGGCGACGATCATCCAGGCGGTGTCGGCGGCGTTGACGCCGGAGTTGGATGCCGAGTCTTGCGCGAAAGCCGGTGCGGCTTGCGCGAACAGGATTGCAGCAGTGATCGGCGCAGCTGATATCGCTGCACGAAGAGCTCGTGCCCCCATCATCATTCCCCGGCGGTCGTCGTTTCTTGGTGTGCGGTTGTGGCGTGCGCCGGCGTCGTTGCCGGCGATGATCTCGATCGTTTTGTTTGGGCATGATCTCCGCGCAAACGCTTTCCGCGTTTGTCGCGAAGGATCAGGCTCCAGGGTTCAGAGCGCGTCGTTGTCGGTCTCGCCGGTGCGGATGCGCAGCGCATGATCGATCGGCGTCACGAAGATCTTGCCGTCGCCGATCTGGCCGGTGCGGGCGTGCTCGGTGATGACGCTGACCGCCTTGTCGGCGAGCTCGGTATCGACGGCGATCTCGATCCGAAGCTTGGGCAGGAAGTTCACGACATATTCGGCGCCGCGATAGATCTCGGTGTGGCCCTTCTGGCGGCCATAGCCCTTCACCTCGGTCACCGTCATGCCGTGGACGCCGATCGCGGTCAGCGCCTGGCGCACCTCATCGAGCTTGAACGGTTTGATGATCGCGACGACGAGTTTCATGGTTCAGGCCTTCATTCCCTTGAGGTTTTCCGTGTGCGCCCCTCCCGGAGCGGCACTTGCCGTCCCGCGAGCCGGCACCTGCTGCCTCCCGGAGCGGCAATTTGCCATCCCCGAGCGGCACTTCGCGTCCGCCAAATCTGGCAGCTTTCTGGGCAAATGGCATAAAAAACTTGCAGGTTGAAGCGGAAAACATGCGCAGCGCGTGTGCTCCCTCACTGTACGGAATGGAAACGCTCGGCCACAATGTGGCTTTCCCGCCCCGGCCAGCGCTCTTGCTGGTTCGTTTCGCCTATCGCGTGTCCCTGTGCGCGCGCCCCGAGGAAACAAGAAATGTCGAACCGAAACTGGTTTTATGCATCCGAAGGCCAGCAAAAGGGCCCCCTGCCTGAAACCCAGCTCCGCGACCTGATCACCCGGGGCACGGTGGGGGCCGACACCCTGGTGTGGACCGAGGGCATGGCCGGCTGGCAGAAGGCCGGGGAGATTCCGGGCCTCGTCCCGAGCGCCGGCGCGCCGCCGGCATTTCCGCAGGCCGGCGGACCGCCGCCGGTGGTGGCGTCCGGAAGCTATAGCGGCGGCACGCTGTCCGCCGACTTCCCAATCTGGGGCCTGTTCGGCCGCAGCCTCCTGATGTTCATCGGCCAGATTCTCGTCATCCCGGCGCCGTGGACCGCGACCGGCCTGTACCGCTTTGCGATCCCCTATATCCGCGTGCCGGGCCGGCCGCATTTCGCCTTCACCGGACAGCCGCTCGACATCTGGTGGGTCTTCATCGTGCTCGGCCTTCTGACCTATGCCGGCGCGGCCAACAGCAACATCGTGACGCTGCTCTCGCTGCTGTTGCAGGGCTTCCTGAGCTGGATGATCGTGCGCTGGATCATCGGCCATCTCAGCTCGAGCGGCCAGGACCTGCCGATCTCGTTCAAGGGCAGCCCGGTCGCCTATGTCGGCTGGTACGTGGCGATGGTGGTCTCGGCCATCACCATCATCGGCTGGGCCTGGGTGCTGACCGCCTGGATGCGCTGGATCTGCCGCAACATCGACGGCACGCGCCGCGAGGTCAGCTTCAATGCGTCCGGCATCGAGGTGCTGTGGCGAACCATCGTGTTCACCATCGCCTGCGGCTTCCTGATCCCGATTCCGTGGGTGCTGCGCTGGTACGGCAACTGGTTCGTCTCGCAATTCGCGCTGACCGAGCGCGGTGCCTACGCCGGCCAGTAAGCGCGACCGCATCGTGCCGACCGGCTCCGTTCGAGCGTGAGCGCTACGCCTTTCGCTCGCGCACCGATCCTTCTTGTGCGACGGACGCCACCAGCGTGCCGTCGGGCTTGAAGATCAGGCCGCGTGTCAGGCCGCGGCCCGACTGCGCGCTCGGCGAATCCTGCGCGTAGAGCAGCCATTCGTCGGCGCGGAACGGGCGGTGAAACCACATCGCGTGATCGAGGCTCGCAGGCATCATGCGCTTGTCGAACAGCGTGCGGCCGTAGCGCGCCATCACGGCATCGAGCAGCGAGAAATCCGACGCATAGGCGAGCGCGCACAGATGCAGCGCGGGATCGTCGGGCAGCTTGGCCGCGGTGCGGATCCAGACATGGATGCGGCCGTCGTCGATCTTCTGGCCGAAATAACGGCCGAGCTCGACCGGGCGCAGCTCGATCGGCCGGTCGCTCTCGTAATAGCGGCGGATGAACTCCGGCATCTCCTTGAACATCGGCTGCTTCGACACTTCCTCCGCGGTCAGCTTCTCCGGCGGCGGCACGTCGGGCATCTTCTCCTGATGATTGAAGTTGCTCTCTTCCTCGGCATGGAACGAGACCATGATGGAAAAGATCGCGTTGCCGTGCTGGATCGCGGTGACGCGGCGGGTGGTGTAGCTCTTGCCGTCGCGCAGCCGCTCGACCTGGTAGATGATCGGGATCTGCGGATCGCCGGGCAGAATGAAGTAGCAATGGATCGAGTGCGGCAGGCGGCCCTCGACGGTGCGGCAGGCCGCCACCATCGCCTGGCCGATCACCTGGCCGCCGAACACGCGCTGCCAGCTCGTCTTCGGGCTGTTGCCGCGGAACAAATTCACCTCGAGCTGCTCGAGATCGAGGATGGACAGCAGGTCGATCAGGCTCTTGGACATGGATAGGCCCCGGAATGACGATTGGGGCTGTTAGCCGCCCTTGTTTCTAAACTCTGTTTCGCCCAGCTAATATCAGGTAGCAAGTCTCCTTTGATGGCGTAATCGAGTAAGGATCGCATGCCGGCACAGCGAAGTATTGTCATCTGCGGGGGCGCATTTGCAGGGTTGGCGCTGGCGGTGGCGCTGCGCCAAGGGCTTGGGCCCGACATCCCGGTCATCGTGGCCGATCCGGCGCTGAGCCAGCGCCCGAGCCGCGATCCGCGCGCGACCGCGATCGTGGCGGCCTGCCGGCGGCTGTTCGAGACCCTCGGCGTCTGGGGCCAGGTGGCGCCGACGGCGCAGCCGATCACGGATATGGTCGTGACCGACTCCAAGCTGGAGGACGCGACGCGCCCGGTATTCCTGACCTTCGCCGGCAATGTCGCGCCCGGCGAGCCGTTCGCCCATATGGTCGAGAACCGCTATTTGATCGATGCGCTTGCGAGCCGTGCCGAGGCGGAGGGCGTCGAGCTGCACGCCGCCGCGGTGTCGAGCTTCGCGTCGCGGCCCGACGGCGTCAGCGTTACGCTGGCCGACGGCACCGTGATCGATGCGAGCCTGCTGGTTGCCGCCGACGGCGCGCGCTCGAAGCTGCGCGAGCGCGCCGGGATTGCGACCCATGGCTGGGACTATAACCAGTCCGGCATCGTGGTCACGGTCGGGCACGAGCGCGAACATCACGGCCGCGCCGAGGAGCATTTCCTGCCCGCCGGGCCGTTCGCGATCCTGCCGCTGACCGGCAATCGCTCGTCGCTGGTGTGGACCGAGACGCGCAACGATGCCGCGCGCATTGTCGCCTTGAACGAAGAGCAATTCCACGCCGAGCTCGAGCAGCGCTTCGGCCTGCATCTCGGCGAGATCAAGCCGCTCGACAAGCCGCGCGCCTTCCCGCTCGGCTATTTCGTCGCGCGCTCGTTCATCGCCGAACGGCTGGCGCTGATCGGCGACGCCGCGCATGTGATCCATCCGATCGCGGGGCAGGGGCTCAATATGGGCCTGAAGGATGTCGCTGCGCTCGCCGAGGTCGTGGTCGATGCGGCGCGGCTCGGCATGGACCTCGGCCAGGCCGACGTGCTCGAGCGCTACCAGCGCTGGCGGCGCTTCGACACGATGGCGATGGGCGTCGCCACCAACTCGCTGAACTTCCTGTTCTCCAACGAATCGACACTGCTGCGCACCGTGCGCGACATTGGCCTCGGGCTCGTCGATCGCGCGCCGCCATTGAAGGAGATGTTCATCCGCCAAGCGGCGGGACTGTCAGGCGAGGTGCCGCGGCTGCTGAAGGGCGAGGCGCTGTAGCGGTTGCGGAGGTTCCGTAGCCCGGATGAAGCCAACGGGTCGCGCGAATGCGCGCCCGATGACAGGCTCCGCGAAATCCGGGGCAGACTATCCGCGGTGAGACTTCCCCGGATTTCGCTGCGCTCCATCCGGGCTACGCGCTGACATCAATCGATCTTCCTCGCCTCTTCCGGCAGCATGATCGGGATGCCGTCGCGGATCGGGTAAGCGAGCTTGGCCGAGCGCGAGATCAGCTCCTGCCGCGCGGCGTCAAATTCCAGCGGTCCCTTGGTGATCGGGCACACCAGGATTTCCAGCAGTTTTGGGTCGGCGGTGCTCTCGAGATGATCGGTCGTGGAATTCATGGGAGTCTCCGGCTCGCCGTGATGTAGCACATCCAAATGTCAGCTGTCAGCGCTTGGCCATCCGCAGCAGTTCGTCGATCGCGGCCTGCTGACGCGGCTTCGGCAGCGCCTGCTCGGACAGCGCGTAGCCGATGAAGGCCCAGTAGAAGATCTGCGCGCGGCCGCGCGCCACGTCGTCCGGGAATCCGGCCTGCCGCAGCAGGGTTTCGATATAGCCGATCCGGCGCTGGTCGACCTCGAGTACGGCGGCGCGCGCCGCGGCATCGGCGGTGGCCCAGCTGCGCACCGCGCGTTCCAGCGCCAGCCGCGCCGAGAAGGCGCGGCGCAGCAACAGCGCCAGCGCGTCGCCGCCTTGCGGAATGGTCTCGAGCTCGGCGATCACCTGCTCGGCCGCGACCTCGCGCCAATGGCTGAGGATCGCCGCGCGGTAGGCGCCGATGTCGGCGAAATGCCAGTAGAAGCTGCCGCGCGAGACGCCCATGGCCTTGGCCAGCGGCTCGGCCTTGAGCGCCGTGAAGCCGCGGCGCGCCAGCGTCTTCAGGCCCTGATCGAGCCAGTCCTTGACCGAGAGCTGTTCCGTCATGGTTCCCCGTCCGCGCTGCCTACCATACACAAGTGTATTGACAGGCGCCAGCGGCCGGTATCATATCCATACAGTAGTGTATGGAGGCATCGCGATGCGTGATCTTCTGCTGCAGGGCGCCGGCGTCATCGCCATTCTGGTCAGCCTGATCCATGGCGTGCTCGGCGAGACCAGGATATTCGCGCGCGCCACCGTCGAGCCGCCGCGGCTGCGGCTCTTGCTTCGCCTGGTCTATCAGGCCGGTACCGTCGCCTGGATCGGCGGCGGCGTGCTGCTGATCGCCGCGCCCGCGATGGCCTCCGATGCCGCGCGGCACTGGATCGTGGCGACGCTCGGCGTCGTGTTCGGCATCGCGGCGCTCGCCAACGCGGTGGCGACCCGCTTCCGCCACTTCGGCTGGATGGCGATGAGCGCCGTGGTGGCGCTCGCCGCCGCCGGCTACTAGCGAGGGCGATCATGACGACTGATCGCATCAGCCTCAGCATCGCCGATGGCGTCGCGGACGTCAGGCTCAACCGCCCGGACAAGCTCAATGCGCTCGATCCGGCGATGTTCGCCGCGATCGCCGAGATCGGTGCGCAGCTTGCGGACAACCGCAAGCTCCGCGCTGTGGTGCTCTCGGGCGAAGGGCAGGCCTTCTGCGCAGGCCTCGACATGGAGCGGCTGGTCGCAACGACGGAGGGCGAATCCATCCTGCCGTTCGCCGATCTCGGCCGGCGGACCCACGGCATTGCCAACTTTGCGCAGCATCTGGTGTGGCTCTGGCGCGAGCTGCCGGTGCCGGTGATCGCAGCCGTCCACGGCATCGCCTTCGGCGGCGGCTTCCAGCTGATGCTCGGTGCCGACATCAGATATCTCGCACCCGGCACGCGCCTTGCGATCATCGAAACCAAATGGGGGTTGGTGCCCGACATGGCCGGCACGCAGCTGATGCGTCATCTCGCGCGCGAGGATGTGGTCCGTGAACTCACCTACACCGCGCGCGTCTTCTCCGCGGAGGACGCGCTTGGTCATGGCTTCGCCACCCGGATCGTCGAACAGCCGCGCGAGGCCGCGCTGGAGACGGCGCGCGCGATCGCGGACCGCAGCCCGGATGCGATCCGCGCTGCCAAGCGGCTGCTCAATCTTGCAGCCGATCGCAATGCGGCAACCGGACTTGCAGCCGAAACGGCCGAACAGGCGCTTCTTCTTGGCTCGCCCAATCACATCGAGGCCGTCAGGGCGAATCTCGAACGGCGGCTCCCGCAATGGAGTTTTACATGACGACTGGCCCGGGCTTCGATCTCGAACGTCTCGTTGCGACCAATGCGTCGGCGGCCTTCAATCGGCTTGCCGGCTTCGAGATCGTCTCCACCGGCACCGGCACGGTGGAACTACGCATGCCTTGGCGCGACGATCTCACCCAATATGCGGGCCATCTGCACGCCGGCGTGATCGCGGCGCTGCTCGACACCGCCTGCGGCTTTGCCGCGGCGTCGATCGCAGGTTCCGTCACCGCATCGCATTTCTCGATGAATTGCCTGAAGCCCGCGCTGGGCCGCTGCTTCATCGCCAAAGGAACCACATTGCGTGCCGGACGCAGGCAGGTCTTCGCGCGCGCGGAACTTTTTGCGGAGAACGAGCAGGGTGAGACCTCGCTGGTTGCAACCGGTGAAACCGTGCTCGTTCCGCTGGCAGGCTGAGCCGCGCGGATCGCGCATGACTGTGAAATTTATGGAGCCATCAATTTCGGTGCGGAATCGGCTTACGCGCGGATAACCATGCCACTGAAAGTTGCAGAATATTATCGAGAAGACAATTCAATCAGCCTAGCCTGTGCGTACGGACAACCATGGACCGACGCATGTTTCGTGTTCTTACGTGCCTTTCAGGTGAGCATGACTGGCGGCTCGTTCTGCTCGCCGGACTGGTCTGCTTCGTTGCCAGTATTGTGGCCGTCAATATTTTTCATCGCGCAATTGCATCGCAGGCGAGGACGCGGCTGATCTGGATTGCGATCGCGGGAGCCGCGATCGGCTACGGCATCTGGGCAACGCATTTCATCGCCATGCTGGCCTACGAGCCGGGAATCCCGACCGGCTACGGTATCGTCCTCACCGCGCTGTCGCTCGCCGCGGCGATGATGCTGACATCCGGCGGCCTCGGCCTTGCCGCCAGCGACTCCAGCCGCTGGCGCGCGCCGGTCGGCGGCGCCGTGATCGGAGCCGGGATCGCCAGCATGCACTATCTTGGGATGTGGGCGCTGGAGGTGCCGGGCCACGTGGTCTGGTCGCTCGATCTCGTGGCGGCCTCCGTCGTGCTCGGCATGCTGTTCGGCTACGCCGCGCTGGCGATCGCGGTCCGCCGTCAGGACCGCTGGATGTCGCTCGTCGCTGCGCTGCTGTTGACGCTTGCGATCGTGTCGCATCATTTCACCGCGATGGGCGCGGTCGAGATCGTTCCGGATCCGTTGCTGGCTCCGGCGGCCCTGTCGCTCTCGCCTGCCTTCCTCGCCATCGTGATCGCCGGCGTGGCGCTGTCGGTGCTCGGGATGAGCCTGGTCGGCGTGCTCGCGGATCGCCGGCTGGCGCTTCGCACCCGCCGCTTCGAGGAGATCATCAGCCAGCTTTCGTCGGCGCGACAGCAGGTCGAGGCGTCGCAGAAGGAGCTGGAGGAGCAGAGGTTCCGGCTGGATACGGCGATCAACCACATGGGCGAGGGCCTCTGCATGTTCGATGCGGAGAAGCGCCTCGTCGTCTGCAACGATCGCTACGCCAAGATGTACCGGTTGCCGCCGGAATTGCTGCTGCCCGGCACGGCCCATCGCGCGATCATCAGGCATCGCATCGCCAACGGCATTCTCAAGGGCGAGACCAGCGACAGCGCCGCGACGCAGGTGCTCGCGACACTGAACGCGCTCCCGGCCGGCGAGATCAACAGCCGGGTCGACGAGCTCGCCGACGGCCGGCTGATCTGCGTGACGCGGCAGCCGATGCCCGGCGGCGGCTGGGTGGCGACGCATCGCGACGTCACCGAGCAGCGGCGCTCCGAGGCCAAGATCACCTATATGGCGCAGCATGACGCGCTGACCGATCTGCCGAATCGCGTGCTGCTCAAGGAATGGATGGAGCGCGCGCTGTCCGGTGCCCGGTGCGGCGGACCGAGTCTTGCGGTGCTGATGCTCGATCTCGACCGCTTCAAGGACGTCAACGACACGCTCGGGCATCCGGCGGGCGATGCGCTGCTGAAGTCGGTGGCCGCGCGCTTGCGCAGATCCGTCAGTGATACGACGCTGGTTGCGCGGCTCGGCGGCGACGAGTTCGCGGTGATCGACTATGTCAGCGATCCGGTCACGGAAGCGGGCCTGCTCGCCGAGAAGATCAGGAAGGCGCTCAGCGAGCCGATCGATCTCGGCGACCATCGGGTGACCACCACGACCAGCATCGGCATTGCGATCGCACCGCGCGACGGCACCGATTCGGACGAGGTGCTGCGCAGCGCCGATCTCGCGCTTTACTCGGCCAAGGGCGGCGGGCGCGGCTCGTTCCGCTTCTTCGAGCCGGAGCTCGATCGGCTGCTGCAGGCCCGCCGCGGCCTCGAGCGCGACATGCGCAGTGCGCTCGCCAATGGCGAGTTCGAGCTGCACTATCAGCCGTTCATCCACGTCGCGAGCGGGGAGACCTGCGGCTTCGAGGCGCTGCTCCGCTGGCACCATCCGCAACGCGGCATGGTATCTCCGGCGCAGTTCATTCCGCTGGCGGAGGAGACCGGACTGATCGTGCCGCTGGGGGAATGGGTGCTGCGCACCGCGTGTGCGGAGGCCGCCAAATGGCCCGACAACCTCAAGATCGCGATCAACCTGTCGCCTGTGCAGTTCAGGAGTCCGGAGTTGGTCCCGGTGATCGTGCACGCGCTGGCGAGTGCCGGAATTTCGCCGGAGCGCCTCGAGCTCGAGGTCACCGAAACGGCCATCATTCAGGACAGCGAAGCGGTGTTTACCGCGCTCAGCCAACTGCACGATCTCGGGGTGCGGATCGCGCTCGACGACTTCGGCACCGGCTACTCGTCGCTGAGCTTTCTGCAGAAGTTTCCGTTCGACAAGGTCAAGATCGACCGCAGCTTCGTGTCCGAACTCTCGGGAGCAACCGACGAGTCGCGCCGGATCGCGCGCGCGATCGTGCGCTTTGCCGTCAGCCTCGGCAAGACCACGACGGCCGAAGGCGTCGAAACCAGGGAGCAGCTCGACATCCTCCGCGCCGATGCCTGCGTGGAAGTGCAGGGCTTCCACTTCAGCCCGCCGGTGCAGAGCGAGAAGGTCGCGCAGATGATCGGCGGGCGAACCCCGGCAGCGGCCGAACGGCCTGCGGTTCGTCTCGCGATGGCGGGTGCCGCGTCCTGATCGAGGGCTGCGCCGGGCGCCCCGATACGCATGAGGCGTAAGGCCGCAGCACGCCGTCAAAACCAAACTGCGCGTGGAGCGCAAAGCGGTTTTCGCGACCGTTAGAATTCCTCTAAAGCCAGCCTCCGCGGCGCTTCCTTGACTTGGCAATCGCCTCAGCATTCTTCACGCATGTGCCCTGCGCGAAAGCGTTGTGGGTATGATTGTCAACGGAGGGGATATGCGCGTGAGAGTGATTTCGAGTGCTGCGCTTGCAGCATGCGTCCTTGGGAGCGTTCTTGGGTTGACCGGATCGGCGGCGTTCGCCGACGGCTACAAGAATTGCACCAAGCTCGACAAGGCGTCGTGGAAGCCGGCAAGCGAGGCCGAAGCCAAGGCCAAGGCGCTCGGCTACGAGGTGCGCCGGTCGAAAATCGAGGGCTCCTGCTACGAGGTGTACGGCGTCAAGGAAGGCAAGCTCTACGAGCTGTTCTACAGCCCGGAAGACCTCAGCCTGAAGCACACGATCGCGAAGTGAAGCAGGCGCGATGACGGAGGCGGCGCCGGGCGCCCGCGGCGCGACCAGCGTGCAGGTCTGGGACCTGCCGCTGCGGCTGTGGCACTGGGCGCTCGCCATCCTCGTCCTGGTCGCCTGGGTGACGCCCAGCACCTATGACCGAGTGCACCGGCTGGCGGGTTATTCGGTGATCGGGCTGCTGGCGTTCCGGCTGATCTGGGGCTTTGCCGGCACGCGCTACGCGCGTTTCGCCAGGCTCGGCGTTCGCCTGCGCGCGGCGCCGCGCTACATCTGGAATCTCCGCCGCGGCATCACCGGGCGCTATATCGGGCTCAATCCGGCGGGCACCGTGATGCTGGTGGCGCTGCTGTTCCTGCTTGCGATCTCGACAATCACGGGCGTGATGGAGGTCACCGTGACCTTCTTCGGTGTCTGGTGGGTCGAGGACACCCACGCCTATGCCTCCGATGCGGTCATGGTGCTGGTCGGGCTGCACGTGCTCGGCGTCGTCGTGGTCGGCTTGCTGCAGCGTCAGAACCTGGTGCGCGCGATGTTCACCGGCCGCAAGCAACTGCGCAATCGCTGATCGGCGGGAAGCTTTTTGGTCTGACGCGTTTTCTTCACGCGAGCCGGTAGCCGCTTCACTCGAAGAGCCTTACTGCACCGGCGGGTCGCCCGAGGTGCGCTTCTTGGCGAGGTCCATCTCGGTGACCGCGATCAGGATCTCGGCACGGGTCTTCAGGTCCGGCGCCTCGAGCATCGCCTGCTTCTCGGCCGGACCATAGGGCGACATCATCGCCAGCGCATTGACCAGCGCCTCGTTGGGCGCGGACTCGATACCTTCCCAGTCGACCTTCAGATTGTTGGCTTCCAGGAAATCGGCCAGCACTTCGAGCAGCGCCTTGCGGTCGACGGCCTCCTCGCCCTTGCGCGCGGTGAAGTCGCCGGCGAAGGAGAAGAAGTCGACCTTGCACTGCCGGTACGGCGTCTGCACGGTCAGCTCCTCGACCACCTTGAAGCGCGCGACGCCGGTCAGTTCGAGGATGTAACGGCCGTCGCCGGATTCGGCGAGCTGGGTGATGCGGCCGACGCAACCGATCCGGAACAGGACCGGCTTCGCCTCTTTCTGCGAATGCGTCACGTCGGGCTGGATCATGCCGATCAGGCGATGGCCGTCGCGCAGCGCGTCGTCGATCATTGCGAGATAGCGCGGCTCGAAGATGTTGAGCGGCATCTGGCCGCGCGGCAGCAGCAACGCGCCGGGCAGCGGGAACACCGGGATCACCTCCGGGAGCTCGCCGGGCCCGCGATATTCGGCATTGATCGGCATCTGCGGTCCCGCTGCTGTGACGGGCGTGCTTTACGAGAACAGGATGGTCGACAACCGCTTGCGCCCCTCGACGGTTGCCTCATCGGTGCCGCCCCACGCCTCGAAGAATTGCACCAGCTGCTTGCGCGCGCCGTCGTCGTTCCACTTGCGGTCACGCCTGACGATGGCGAGCAATTGCTCGGTCGCTTCCGTGCGCTTGCCCATCGCATTGAGCGCGGTGGCGAGATCGAATCGGGCCTGATGATCGAGCGGGTTTGCGGCGACTTTCTGTTCCAGCTCCGCGACCGGACCGACCGCTTCCGCCTGTTCGGCGAGATCGATCGCCGCCTGCACCGCCTTCACCGCGGCGTCGTTGCGCTTGGATTCCGGAACCATCGCCAGCGTCTGCTTGGCCTGCTCCATCGCACCCGACGTGACGTAGCACTTGGCGAGGCCGGCGAGGGCCGCGATGTTGGTGGCGTCGTGCGCCAGCACCTCGGCATAGATCTGCGCGGCCTGGGCGGCGTCGCCCTCGGCAAGCACGGCGTCGGCCTCGGCCAGGATCTCGGTGAGATTGGGCTCGCCGGCGGCCGGCACGCCCTTGGTGATCTTCTCGATGAAGGCGTTGACCTGGCTCTCGGGCACCGCGCCCATGAAGCCGTCGGCGGGCTGTCCGTTCACGAAGGCGATCACGGCCGGGATCGACTGGATGCCCATCTGGCCGGGGATCTGCGGATGCTCGTCGATGTTCATCTTGACCAGCTTGACCCGGCCCTTGGCGTTGCGAACCGCCTTTTCCAGGATCGGCGTGAGCTGGCGGCAGGGACCGCACCACGGCGCCCAGAAGTCGATCATGACCGGCTGACGGCGCGATTCCTCGATGACGTCCTTGACGAAGGTCTGGGTCGTCGTCTCCTTGATCAGATCGGGCGCTGCCTCGGGCGTGGGGCCGCCCTGCTCCATTATCGTCACGTTGTCCTCGCCTGCTTCTGAGGTCGGAAATCCGGGGGCGTTCTAGCACGCCCGGAACGGCACGTTCAGCCGTTCTGTCAGCTAGAGCATGATCCCGGAAAAGGGGGAACCGGTTTCCGGGATCATGCTCCGTAAATGGCAGTCAGCCAGCAAAATTCAATCGCTTGGCCGCCTGTCCCGTTCCATCGGAGATCGGGTGGGTTGGTGCCGCGGAACGGCCGATGATGGCGATCCTTCATGACAGCAGGGGAGCGCCCGTGGCAAAGGCCTATTACAGCACGGTGTTCGAGCAGCCGGCCGGCGAGGTCTGGAAAATCATCCGCGATTTCAACAATTACCCGGTCTGGGTCCAGGGCGCGGGGGCGAGCGAGATCGAGGACGGCAAATCCGGCAATAGCGTCGGGGCGGTGCGCAATGTGCTGTACCGGGGGCGGCGGATCCGGCAGCGGCTGCTCGCGCAGTCCGACGTCGAGCGCTTCCAGAGCTACGAATTCGTCGACACCCCGACCCTGCCGGTGACGGATTTCAGTGCGACCCTGCGGGTAACCCCGGTGATCGATGGCGACCGGGCCTTTATCGAATGGTGGGCCGTGTTCGATTGCGACCCGACCCGCCGCGTCGAGCTGGCGCAGACGCTGGCCGGCTGGTTCGAGACCTGGCTCGAATCGCTCCGGGACGAGATGGCCCTGAGGCCGGTTCCGGCGGAAATCTAAAAAGAAATCGGCGGCGCAGCCGGTTTCGGCCGATTCGGGGTCAGTTTTTAGAGAAACCGTGCGATTTCGTGAGGTTCGGACCGCGCTCTTGTGTTGCATTCACAGACAGCTTTTGGCATAGGTCTGCCGTTGCCGGCGAGCGATCGCCGCCATTTCGGATGCGGGTGTAGCTCAGTGGTAGAGCACGACCTTGCCAAGGTCGGGGTCGAGGGTTCGAGCCCCTTCGCCCGCTCCAAAACTTCTCGCTGACCGAGCTGACAGTCTGATGAAGGCCCGCTGATGAGGCCCGCCCGTTGGCGCGGGCTTTTTGCTGTCCGGCCCGAGGCCGCATCTCCAGGCCGCGATTGCGGGGTCAAGATGCCGCGGCCCGCCGTAGCGGTTTCCGGCTTTTGTTAACCGGCAAACGTTGCATTCTCAAAACTGATAGAAATCTGTGGTTGTGTTGGCGTTGGAATGTTGCGGTCGGTTTTGCCGGCGCGGCAAGCGCGTGAACGATGTCGATCAGTTGGAAGCCGGCTCCCGGGTTAAGTCGCCGCTTGGCTCGCGCAAATATTGCTGCGCTGGTCGTGCTGGTCGGCGTCTGGGCATGTTCGGGCGCATCAGCGCAGCAATTGCCGAGCGACTCGGCGTATGCCCCGGCGCCGAGCTTCTCTCCCATGCCTGGCTTTGGGCCGGCGCCTGACTTCGAGCCGGCCGAACGGCCGCGAGCGCGGGTCTACATCACGACGCGGTCGCACCGCGGCGGCCAGCAAAACTTCTGCGTCAGGACCTGCGACGGCCGCTTCTTTCCGCTGCCGCGCGTCAGCGTGACGGCGGACGTCAAGGCATGCGAGGCGGCCTGTCCCGCTGCCGAGGTGAAGCTGTACTCCGGCTCCGATATCGACAGCGCCAGAACCGAAGCGGGCGAGACCTACAAGGCGCTCGCCAATGCATTCCGCTTCCAGCGCGAGATGGTGCCGCAATGCTCCTGCAGCGCCGGCGCGTCCACCGGCCTGTCGCCGATTGCGATCGAGGACGACATGACGCTTCGGACCGGCGACATCATCGCCGCCGATGACGGCTTCAAGATCGCGGCGATCACGAGCGGGCAGCGCCGCAGCGTGTTGTTCAGGCCGCTGTCGAAGGCCAAGGCGCAAGCGCTCGGTCTGGCGCGCCTGTCGTCGCGATAGAGGCGATCACGAGCGTTAGCTTCATTCGAATATCACGCTGCGGTGCAGAATGCCTTGTTATCAGGCAGGCTGCTCAGGAAAATTTCGTCTCAAATATCGTCTCAACTAGTTTTGACGCAGCGCACACAGCTCCACGCGCTTTTCAGCCTCGATGGATGTGCTACCATTTTGCCGTCTGACCTACCTCACAGACCGCCACCATCATCTCTCAGGGCGTTCAAAATCAATAACAGGCAAGCTGCAACGGCTTGCGTAGGGGAGTGACGCGATGAAATCCGCTTTCAATCGATCAATACTTGCGTTCGCGGCGATCGCGCTGCTGGCGGGGACGACCTTCGCCAGTGCGCAGCAACAGACAGACAAGAATCGTGCGCTGAAGAAGTACGAATCGGGCACCAAGGAATTCTGGACCCATCCGCCGGATGACTGGTTCCTCGGCGACGAGACCGAAGCGCAGAAGGGCCTTGCCCCGCCGTCCGGTCCGCCGACCGGCGCGTCCGATTCCGAACTCGCGGCGATGATGAAGAAGATCAAGCTGCCGCCGGGCTTCAAGATCGAGGTCTATGCCTCGAACGTGCTCGCGGCGCGGCAGATGGCCTGGGGCGACAAGGGCACGCTGTTCGTCGGCTCGTTCGGGCTCGGCAACGTCTACGCGATCAAGGACAACAACGGCAAGAAAGAGGTCAAGACCATCCTCAAGGGCCTCAACATGCCGACCGGCCTCGCCTTCCGCGACGGCGCGCTCTACGTCATCGCGGTCGACAAGCTGATCAAGTACGACAATGCCGAAGCCAATCTCGACAATCTCGGCAGCGGCAAGGTGGTGTATGACGACATGCCGTCCTACGCGGCGCATGGCTGGAAATACATTGCCGTCGACAAGGAAGGCTGGTTCTACATTCCGTTCGGACCGCCCTTCAACATCGGCATCCCGCCGACCTCGGTGTCGCAGATCCGCCGCGTCGATCCGAAGACCGGCAACGCGGAGATCTGGGCGCTTGGCGTGCGCAACTCGGTCGGCGGCGACGTCGATCCGCGCACCGGCAAGTATTGGTTCACCGAGAATGCCCGCGACTGGATCAGCGACGATCTGCCGAGCGACAAGCTCAACATGATCTCGAAGATCGGCGAGCACTTCGGCTATCCCTATTGCCACCAGGGCAACCTGCCGGACACCAAGTTCGCGATGGGTCACAAGTGCTCGGAGTTCACCCCGCCGGTCTACAATCTCGGTGCGCACGTCGCGCCGCTCGGCATGAAGTTCTATACCGGCAGCCAGTTCCCGGCCGAGTACAAGAACAGCATCCTGATCGCCGAGCACGGCTCCTGGAACCGGCATAAGTACCAGGGCGGCCGCATCGTGAAGATCACCGCGAGTCCCGACGGCAAGAACGCCAAGCAGGAAATCTTCGCCGACGGCTGGATCGAGGGTGACCAGGGCTATCTCGGCCGTCCCGCCGACATCCTGCTCGACAAGGATGGCTCGATCCTCGTCGCCGACGACTGGGCCGGTGCGATCTATCGCATCAGCTACAGCAAGAAGTAACGGTTGAAACAATGCGGGGCTGCGGTGGCCGATCAGGGACCCGCAGCCCCGTTTACGTGGTTCGGCAAGCCCAACGACGGAACAGACTCGTCATGCCCGGACTTGATCCGGGCATCCATCCAAACAAAAACCCTTCTGCAAGCCAGATGGATTGCCGGGCCAAGCCCGGCAATGACACACGGAGAAAACTGGCAATGCGCGTTGTGACCCTCGGAGTTCTGCTCGCCTCGGCAATCGCGATGACTCCTCTTGCCAATGCCGCCGACGTCGCCGCCGGCAAGGCGAAGGCCGAACTCTGCGCCGCTTGTCACGGCGACAACGGCATCTCGCAGACCGAGAACATTCCCTCGCTCGCCGGCCAGCTCGACCAGTACGTTCAATGGCAGCTGGTGTTCTTCCGCGCCGGCGCGCGCAAGAACGAGCAGATGCAGCCGATCGTCGAGCAGCTCAACAACGACGACATCCGCAATCTCGGCGCTTATTTCGCGTCGTTGACGCCGTTCAAGGGCGGCAAGGACGACAATCCCGACTTGTCCGAAAAGGGCAAGCAGGCCGCCGCCGGCCGTCGCTGCGCCTCATGCCATGGCGATACGTTTGCCGGCACCAAGGCGGTGGCCCGCGTCGCCGGGCAGCGTGAGGAATATCTCGTCAAGGCGCTGCACGATTACAAGTCGGGCCAGCGCTCCGGCGGCGCCCAGGCCGCGATGGCCGATGTCGCCTATCCGCTGAGCGACGAGGAGATCACCGCGCTCGCGCATTATCTGGCGCATTTGTAGCCGCAAAAAAGTGCGTAGCCCGGATGGAGCGCAGCGCAATCCGGGGCGCTCTATTTGCCGCGAGATGATTCCCGGATTTCGCTCCGCTCCATCCGGGCTACAAGTTCACCCAGCCCGCTGCTTCTCATACGCCTTGAGATGCGTGTAGGCCGTGCGCAGCTTCGGCACCGGAATCTTGGCGGCGTCGGCGCGCACGATCAGGTCGCCGATCACGTGATCGGCCTCGACCGGCAGCCCCGCCTTGATGTCGCGGAACATCGATGCGGTCATCGGTGAGCCCTCGGTGGTCAGGAGCCCGCGGGTGCGCTGGAAGAACGGGCCGCCCGGGGCATGGCCGGCGTCGGCGGCGATCGCGCTGCATTCGTCGAGGATGCCGAGCAGGAAATCCTTGCCGCCGGGCGCGGCCAGGATGTTGCCGACCGAGGTCCGCATCAGGCTGGTGGAGGCGGCGAGCGAGGCCAGGAACACCCATTTCTCCCACATGTCCTGCATCACATGCTCGCTGGCGTTGGCGCCGTTGATCGCCGAGAAAGTTTCAGCGATCGCGCGCACCCGGTCCGACAGGCCGCCGGCGCGCTCGCCGAAGCCGAGCGACTGCATCGGCTGCAGCTGCACCACCTCGCGTTTCTCGTTCAGCGTCGCCGCGATCGCGCACAGACCGCCGAGTACATGCTGAGCGCCGAACGTCTTGTCGAGCGCATCGAGATGCAGCATGCCGTTGAGCAGCGGGATGATCGCGGTCTTGTCGCCGACGGCGGGCGCAAACGACTTGATCGCATCCTCGAGATCGAACGCCTTGCAGCTCAACAGCACGACGTCGAACTTGTCCGACAGCTTGTCGGCCTGCACGGTCGGCGGGTTGTTCAGCGTGACATCGCCGTTCGGGCTCTTGATCACGAGCCCGGCGGAGGCGAGCTCGGAAGCGCGACGAGGGCGCACCAGGAAGGTGACGTCGCGGCCGGCCTGAAGCATCCGGCCACCGAAATAACCGCCGATCGCACCGGCGCCGACCACGAGAACGCGCATGGGAATTTGTCCTTCTTTGTTGTTGCCCGAGGAGGCGAGCGAATAGGGAGTAGCGAATAGATAAGGATACTGTTCGACTATTCGCTACTCGCTATTGGCCATTCGCTCATCTCACTTTCCCGATACCATTTCCTCGACTTCGCGCAGCTGCTCCTTGCCGAAGAAGATCTCGTTGCCGACGAAAAAGGTCGGCGAGCCGAACGCGCCGCGCTCGACGGCGGATGAGGTATATTCGATCAGCTTGGCCTTCACATCCGCGTCCTGTGCGCGGGCGAACAGTTTTGCGGCGTCAAGGCCGGAGGAAGCGATGGCTTTGCCGGCGACCTCAGGATCGTCCATCTTCTTCGGCTCGACCCACATGTGGTGGAAGGCGGCCTCGATATACTTCTCGAACACGCCCTCAAACTGGGCGGCGACCGCCGCGCGCATCAGGTTCAGCGTATTGACCGGGAAAAACGGGTTCCAGGTGTATGGCTTGACGTTGAAGCGCTTGAGAAAGCGTTCGGTCTCGATCTTCTGAAACTCCGGCTTGTTCTTGACGCCCGCCAGCGTCTCGGCCGGCGACTTGTTGTTGGTGGCCTTGAAGATGCCGCCGAGCAGGATCGGGACATATTCGAACTTGACGCCGGTGCGTTTTTCGATCGCCGGGATCGCTTCATGGCTGAGGAAAGCGTTGGGGCTGCCGAAATCGAACAGGAATTGCGGATTTTGGCTCACGGCGGTCTCTCCCTCGGCCTGTCTAGTTTGGGCTTGTTTAGCATGGACCTGCTGTCGCAGGCGCCATCAGTAGAATATGATAGTCATCATGTGAGCCGCGGCGCGCGATGTCAAATCAGCCGCTTGATGGTCTGCTTGCGCCATACCAGGGCGTAATAGGCCATCTGCAGCACGAACATGGTTGCGAAGGTGACGGGATAGGCGATCCAGATGCCGCTGACGCCGATGGTGCGGCTGAGCAGGATCGCGACCGGCACCTCGACCACCGCGATCGCCAGCGTCGAGAGCAACAGCGGCATCCACACCGTGCCACCGGCGCGCATCGCGCCCGAAAACACCGTTGCCATGCCGAACAGCACCATGCTCCACAGCACGATGTACAAGAGCTGCTGCGCCAGCCCGAGCACGGCATTGTCGACGATGAAGAAGCCCATCAGCGGCCGCGCAAAGAGATAGCCGAGCACGACCAGCCCGCCGGTCAGCGCGAGATTCATCTCGATCCCGGTCCGGACGATGGCACCGACCCGGGCGGAATCGCCGCGGCCGATCGCCTGCGCGCCGAAGATCGACACCGATATTGCGATCGAGATCGCCGGAAACTGCACATAGCCGATTACCTGGTTGACCGCGCCATAGGCCGCGGTGGCGTCCGAGCCGAAGCCGTTGACGAGCCCGAGCAGCACCAGCTCGGCAAGCGAGACCACCACCATGCCGATAGCGGTCGGAATGCCGAGCCGCAGCACGATGCGCAGCAGCGCGCCGTTCGGCCGCATCGCGCGCAGGAACGCGGCGTCGAAGGCCAGCGCATGGCGGTGCCGCAGCATATGGACATGCAGCCACAGCAGCGTGACCACGCCCGAGACCGCGGAGGCGATGGCAGCGCTGGCGACGCCGAGCATCGGCAGGCCGAGCCAGCCGCGGATCAGCGCCGGCGTCACCACCAGGCCGATGGCGGTCGAGACCGTCAGCGCAACCAGTGGCGTCACGGTGTCGCCGACGCCGCGCATCATCGCCGTCAGCAGCAGGAATGCGAAGGTTATGGGCATCGTGATCATCATGATCCGCGCATAAGCCACCGCAGCGTCGAGGACGTCGGATGGCGTCGCGAGCGCGATCAAGAGCGGGCGGGCGAACAGGCCGCCGAGGACCGCGATCGCTAGCGCGAGCAGCAGCGTCACGGTCATGGTGGTGCCGGCGACCGCCTTCACCCGGTCGGGCTCTCCGGCGCCCCAGGCCTGGCCGATCATGACCGAGGCACCGGCGCAGAGGCCGATCACGAAGGAAATGAAGAAGAACATCACCGGAAAGAACACCGAGACGGCGGCGAGCGCGTCGACGCCGATCATCTGGCCGAGATAGACGCCGTTGATGGTGCCGAACAGCGACTGCAGCACGTTGCTGAGCAGCATCGGCGCGAGGAAGGCGAGGAAGGCTTTGCGCAGGGAGGGAGGGTTGGACACGTTCAACTTCCAAAAATTGACCAGGCACCTGGCTGGTACGTCCTAGATCAGGCGGCACACTCGCTGCACCTCTCCCGCTTGCGGGGGAGGTCGGATCGCATCGACAGATGCGATCCGGGTGGGGGCTCTCTCCACCGGAAAGAATCTCTGCGTGGCAAAACCCCCACCCCAGCCCTCCCCCGCAAGCGGGAGAGGGGGCGCAGCTCGCTCGCGGTTGCCCGTCGACATTAGTTCATCGGGCGTCAGTCCGCTTGATCGCTATAGGCGAGCCGGATCGCGTGATCGCGGATATCGGCCGGCCAGTCCGCGATCAGCGTCGCAAAGCGACGCCGGTCGTGGGCGAACAGCGCGCGGATCGCATCTTCATAGTTCGGCCGGTTGCCGGCCATCACAGTCATGAAGCGATAGGCGGCGTCCTGCGCGCTGCGCGTGCGATCCTTGTCGCCGCTCGCGCGCCGCGCCTCGTCGACCAGCTTACGGATCGCAACCGACGCGCCACCCTTCTGCTGCGCGAGCCAATCCCAATGCCGTGGCAACAGCGTGATCTCGCGCGCGACGACGCCAAGCTTCGGACGTCCCGGGCCGCGCGGCGCGGTCGGCGCCGGCTCCTCGTCGCGCGCAGGCGCGGGCTGCGGCAGCCGCGCCAGCACGTCGTCGACCGAGCCGCGGAAATCGATATCGACCAGCGCCGAGGTGCGGCCGTTGAACACCAGGATCGCGGCGTCCTTGCGCTGGTCGAGGTGTTGCTTGGCGGCGCGCGCAACCTCCGGGAGGTCGCCGGCCCCGATGCGGTGCTCGCCTTCGAACGCGACATAGGCAGGATTCATGGTAGACCTCTCAGATTGCGCGACATACTGCCCGGATAATTCTTGGCAATCGCGGCGCGTGGATCTCGACTTTCTGGTTTCCCGCTGGCACCAAACGCCGCCCGATTGCGCTGATCTTTCAGAGGATGCCCATGCTGACGGTTCATCACCTCAACAATTCCCGCTCGCAGCGCGTGCTGTGGCTGCTCGAGGAATTGGGTGTGCCCTACGAGATCGTGCGCTACCAGCGGCAGCCCGACATGCGGGCGCCGAAGGAGCTGCGCGCGATCCATCCGCTCGGCAAGTCGCCCGTCGTCACCGACAACGGCCACACGATCGCGGAATCCGGCGCGATCCTCGAATACATCATCGCGACCTGCGGCAACGGGCGCCTGATCCCGCAGGCTGATACGCCGGAGCGGCTGCGCTACACCTATTGGCTGCACTACGCCGAGGGGTCGGCGATGACGCCGCTGCTGCTGAAGCTCCTGTTCACGCTGATGCCGAAGCGCGCGCCGGCGCTGCTGCGGCCCTTGGTGCGCAAGGTGTCCAACACGGCGCTGTCCACGCTGGTCAATCCTCAGCTCAAGCAGCACATGGCCTATTGGGAAGGCGAGCTCGGCAAGAGCGAATGGTTCGCCGGCAGCGAGTTTTCCGGCGCCGACATCCAGATGAGCTTTCCGCTCGAGGCCGCCGCGGCGCGCGGCGGGCTCGAGGACGGCCATCCCAAGTGTGTCGCGTTCCTCGAGCGCATCCACGCCCGCCCGGCCTATGCGCGGGCGCTGGAGAAGGGCGGGCCGTATCAGGTCGGCCGATAGAGTCGCGGTCATCGCGGCAGCTCGACCAGCGGCAGCAGCCGCGAATCCGCCAGCGCCGCGGTGCGATGTCCGATGCCGGCGAGGTAGGCCTCCGCTACCGCGAAGGCGAGGAACGCGCCACGGCTCTTCTGCCGGATCAGCATCGCGCGATCCCAGCGCTCGCCCTCCGGCCCGATCAGGAACGAGCCGCCCTCACCCATGAACAGGATGTCGCCGCCGCTCTTCCGCAGATGCGGCAGCGTGTGCGCGACATAGCGGTCGTAGGCCGCAGCCCCCGCGATCGGCTGTGGCGGGGCGAGCTCCGGGCTTTGCGAATAGTCGGCGATCGCGCGGAAGCGCAGCAAATTGAGCATCACCAGCTCGCCCGCGATCTCGCGCTGGGCAAAGTCGCGGCCGGCGTTCCAGGTCGGCTCGAGATAGCAGGCGGCGGTGTCCATGTCGGTTGTCCCATCGAAGGTTGACGGCACTTTTTACCCGGGCATAATCGCCTTGTCAATAATACCCGGATATAAATAGCCCGACGGGATGACAGGAGCCACCATGAAGACCGAGGACCGCAAGCAAGCCATCGCTGACTACAAGAGGCGCGCTGCTGCCGCCGGCGTGTTCGCGATCCGTTGCCGCGCGACCGGTGAGGTTTGGGTCGGACAGGCGCTCGATCTCGACAAGATCGAGAACCGCATCTGGTTCACGCTGCGGATGGGCAGTCATCGCAATGCCGAGCTGCAGCACGCCTGGACGGCCCACGGCGCGGATCATCTCTCACTCGAAACGCTGGAGCGGATCGAGGACGAGGAGCTCGCCTATGTGCGCGATACGCTGCTGAAGGAGCGCGTGCAGCATTGGCGCGCGGCGCTGAATGCGTTCGCGGTGTAGCCTAGTGTGACGGCAGCGGCTGCACGGTGACGCCGGGCGGCGGCACGTCGTCGTCGGGCACGAAGAAGTCCGACATCAGCGGCACCGAGGGATCGACGCGGTAGCGCTCGAAGTCACGGACGCCATTGGCATAGAGCACCTTGTCGTCGATGCAGAAATGCCCGGTGAATTCGCGCGACGGCCGGGTGATGATCGCGTAGGCCGCATCGCCCATGATCTCGGGCGTGCGGCTCGCGCGCATCATGGCGTCGCCGCCGAGCAGGTTGCCGACCGCGGCGGTCGCGATCGTGGTGCGCGGCCACAGCGCGTTGACGGCAATGCCGGCCGATTTCAATTCGCCCGCGAGCCCGAGCACGCACATGCTCATGCCGAATTTCGCCATCGTATAGGCGGTCGAGTGTTCGAACCATTTCGTCTTCATGTCGAGCGGCGGCGACAGCATCAGGATGTGCGGGTTCTCAGCCTTCTTCAGGTGCGGGATGCAGTATTTCGACACCATGAAGGTGCCGCGGGTGTTGATTCCCATCATCAGGTCGAACCGCTTCATGTCGGTCGCCTGCGAATTGGTCAGGCTGATGGCGCTGGCATTGTTGACGCAGACATCGATGCCACCGAACGCGGCGACGGTCTGCTCGATCGCCGCCATCACCTGCACCTCGTCCCTGATGTCGCAGAGCACCGGCAGCGCCTTGCCGCCGGCGGCGCGGACCTCGTCGGCGGCGGTGTAGATCGTGCCCTTCAGCTTCGGATGCGGCTCGGCGGTCTTCGCCGCGATCGCGACATTGGCGCCGTCACGCGCGGCGCGCAGCGCGATCGCCAGCCCGATGCCGCGGCTCGCGCCCGAGATGAACAGCGTCTTGCCTTTGAGCGACGTCATGGCAGGGACCTCCAGTTAGGGACGCACCATGTCAGGCTCCCTCTCCCCCTGTGGGAGAGGGTTGGGGGTGAGGGGTATCTCTCCACACGGCATACTGCATGGAGAGACCGCAACCCTCCACCCGGATCGCATCTTCGATGCAATCCGGCCTCTCCCACAAGGGGAGAGGCGAAGCGGCGCAAGTCCGACGATCGTTACTCAATCTCAGCCATCCGCATGCAGCACACGCCCACGCGTTTCCGGCAGCGCGTAGGCGGCAATGAAGAACACGCCGTAGGCCGCCACCGCGAAGATCGCGATCGCGTTGGCGAGCGTGGTCGTGGTCGACAGCGCGCCGACCAGGAACGGGAACAGCGCACCGATGCCGCGGCCGAAATTGTAGCAGAAGCCCTGGCCGGAGCCGCGCAGCCGGGTCGGATACAGTTCGGTCAGGAACGCGCCCATGCCGGAGAAATAGCCCGAGGCAAAGAAGCCGAGCGGGAAGCCCAGCACCCACAGCACCTCGTTGGACAGCGGCAGTTGGGTGTAGAGCAGCACCACCGCGATGGCGCCAATCGAGAAGATCAGGAACAGATTGCGTCGCCCGATCCGGTCGGCGAGCCAGGCGCCGACGAGATAGCCGATGAAGGAGCCGATGATCAGCGTCGCGAGATAACCGGTCGAGCCGACCACCGAGAGCTTGCGCTCGGTGGTGAGGAAGCGCGGCACCCAGAAGGTGATGGCGTAATAGCCGCCCTGCATGCCGGTACCGACCAGGGAGGCCAGCAGCGTGGTCTTCAGGATCGGTCCGTGGAAGATCTCCCACAACGCGGCGGGGCCGCTGCCGGAGGCCTGCGCCTGCGCCATGGTCGCGGCGGAGATTTCCGGCTCGGTGACGTAGCGGCGCAGGTAGAACACGAGCAGCGCCGGCAGCGCGCCGATCACGAACATCCAGCGCCAGGCGTTCTCCGCCGGCAGCACCGAGAACAGGATCGCCTGCGCCAGCACCGCGAGGCCCCAGCCGACCGCCCAGCCCGACTGCACCGAGCCGACCGCGCGTCCCCGATATTGCGGCCGGATCGCTTCGCCGATCAGCACCGCGCCGGCCGCCCATTCGCCGCCGAAGCCGAGGCCGAGCAGCGCGCGGGCGATCAGCAGCTGATCGAAATTCTGCACCAATGCGCAGACCAGCGAAAAGAACGAGAACCAGACGATGGTGAGCTGCAGCGTCTTCACCCGCCCGATGCGGTCGGACAGATAGCCGCCGAGCCAGCCGCCCACGGCCGAGGCCAGCAGCGTCACGGTGCCCGCGAGGCCGGCGGTGCCGGGGTCGACCTTCCAGAGCGTGATGATGGTGCCGATGACCAGCGGATAGATCATGAAATCCATGCCGTCGAGCGTCCAGCCCGACGCGCAGGCCCAGAACGTGCGCCGCTCCTGCAGGTTCATGTCGCGATAGAAGGCGAGGAGGCTGGTGTCCTCAATCTCTGCAACTTCCATCGGTTTGGATTCGGCCGTGCTCATGCGCGTTCCCCGGAGAAATCTTTCACCGGC
Organism: Bradyrhizobium sp. BRP56; assembly: GCF_020194035.1. Lineage (NCBI taxonomy): Bacteria > Pseudomonadati > Pseudomonadota > Alphaproteobacteria > Hyphomicrobiales > Nitrobacteraceae > Bradyrhizobium > Bradyrhizobium sp. BRP56. Next base: position 5,560 of record NZ_JADYVV010000033.1, on the reverse strand, counting down.
TGTTTGCGATCCGCGGCCGGAGGTGCGCGGATCGCCAATCTATCGCGATGTCGCAGGCGGAGCAAAGCCGCGTTTGCCACTTCTAGGTCTTTAGTTTGAGCATGATCTTTTCGGAAAACCGCTACGCACTTTTCCGGATCAAGCTCTAGTATCCCGCAGCCTCCGAGCCGCGCGTGCGCGGATCCGGCGCGCCGAGCAGACCGTTGGTCGTGACGAGGATCGAGTTCGCGGAGGAGTAGCCGAGCGGCTCGACCAGTTTGTGGCCCCTGGCGCGCAGATCGCCCAGCACCGCGTCGGGAAAGCCGCGCTCGATCCGGACCTCGTCGGGCAGCCATTGATGGTGCATGCGGGGCGCGGCGACCGCGGCCGCGATGTCCATCTTGTAGTCGATCACGTCGACGATGATCTGCGTGACCGCGGAGATGATGCGGCTGCCGCCGGGCGAGCCCGTCACCAGCACCGGCTTGCCGTCCTTCAGCACGATGGTCGGCGACATCGACGACAGCGGACGCTTGCCGGGTCCCGGCAGATTGGCCTCGAAGCCGACCAGGCCGAAAGCGTTGGAGGCGCCGGGCGCCGCGGTGAAATCGTCGAGCTCGTTGTTGAGCAGCACGCCGGTGCCGTCGGCGACGAGGCCGACGCCGTAGGGAAAGTTCAGCGTGTAGGTGTTGCTGACGGCGTTGCCGCCGGCATCGACGACCGAATAATGCGTGGTGTTGTCGCCCTCGTGCGGTTGCTTGGCGTTGCGCACATCGGTCCAGGACGTGGCGCGGGCAAGATCGATGGTCGCGCGCTGTTTGGCGGCATAGTCCTTGTCGATCAGCAATTGCGTCGGCGCGTCGACGAAGGCGGGATCGCCGAGATAGCGCGCGCGATCGGCATAAGCCCGCTTCATCGCCTCGATCATCACGTGCAGCGAGGCGGCCGAGCCCTGCTTCACGTCGGACATCGGAAAGCCTTCGAGGATGTTGAGGATCTCCAGCAGCACGACGCCGCCGGAGGAGGGCTGCGGCATCGAGACGATGTCGTAGCCGCGATAGCTGCCGCGGATCGGCGTGCGGATCACCGGTTGGTAGGATTTCAGATCCTCGAGGGTGAAGATGCCGCCGGCGTTCTTGATGCCGCCGACGAGCTTCTCGGCGACGGCGCCTTGATAGAAGCCGCGCGGGCCCTGTTCGGCAATATCAGTCAATACGCCGGCGAGATCGCCCAGGATCAGGCGGTCGCCCTCGCGCAGCGGCGTGCCGTCGGCGTGCGAGAACGTCCTGGCCGAGTTCGGCCAGCGCGACATGCGGCGATACATGTCATTCAGCGTGTCCGATGTGTCGTCGGTGACGATGAAGCCGTCGCGCGCGAGATCGATCGCGGGCTTGAGGATCTGCGCCAGCGTGAATTTGCCGGAGCCGTATTTCTCCAGTGCCAGCGCGAGGCCCGCGACCGTGCCGGGCACGCCGATCGCGAGCGCGGAGTTGCGCGACTTGTCGGGATCGGGCTTGCCGTCGGCGTTCAGGAACATGTCGCGGGTAGCGGCCTGCGGCGCAGTCTCGCGATAATCGATCGCGACATCCTCATTGCGGCCGGCGAGATGGATCACCATGAAACCGCCGCCGCCGATATTGCCGGCGCGCGGATAGGTCACCGCCATCGCAAAGCCGGTGGCGACCGCGGCGTCGACCGCATTGCCGCCCTGTCGCAGGATGTCGGCGCCAATTTGCGCGGCCAGCCTCTCCTGCGCCACCACCATGCCGTTTTCGGCGCGAATGCTGCGAATCGTGTCCGCGGCTGAAGGTTCATAGAAGCGGCGCTGGACCTGGCCGAGGGCCGGCGTCGCGATACCAATCACCAGGAGAGCGGCAAACAGCCGTCGCGACATCGTTGCCGTCAGCGCCATCGAAATGTCCTGCCCTGTTCATCGCCGTATCAGTCAAACCGGCCCATGCTATATGGGAGCGGATTGGAGCGGCAAAAGCCTGCCTGTGGTTCGAGTTGGGGAATATCTTTCGCGATGACGGCAACAATGCAGACGGACGCCGGTGACGCGAAGGCCACCACCAAGGTTTATCCTGGCCGCGCCGCCGTCATCAGCTGGATCTTCTTCGACTGGGCTGCGCAGCCATATTTCACGCTAATCACGACCTTCGTGTTCGCGCCTTATTTCGCGAGTTTCGTCGCGCCCGATGCCGCGAGCGGCCAGGCGCTGTGGGGCTTTGCCACCGCGGCGGCCGGACTTGCGATCGCGCTGCTGTCCCCGGTGTTAGGTGCAATCGCCGATGCCAGCGGCCGGCGCAAGCCGTGGATCGCGGGCTTCGGCGCGCTGCTCGTGATCGGCGCCAGCGGGATGTGGATCGGCAAGCCCGGCAATCCCGACATCATCCCTATGCTGCTGCTCGCCTATGCGATTGCGAGCGTCGGCGTCGAGTTCGCGACCGTGTTCAACAATGCGATGATGCCGACCCTGGTGCCGCCCTACAGGATCGGGCGGCTGTCGGGCACCGGCTGGGCCACCGGCTATGTCGGGGGCATCCTGAGTCTTGTTCTCGTGCTCGGCTTTCTTGCCGCCAATGCCGAGACCGGCAAGACGCTGTTCGGCTTCACGCCGCTGTTCGGTCTCGATCCCGCCATGCATGAAGGCGACCGCATCACCGGTCCGCTGACCGGGCTTTGGTTCATCATCTTCGTGACGCCGATGTTCCTGTTCACGCCGGACTATCCGGCGAAGCGCCCGCTGCGCGCGGCGCTCGGCGAAGGCCTGCGCGAGCTCAGGGAATCGTTGTCGAGCCTGCCGAAGCAGAAGTCGCTGGCGCGCTTTCTGTTGGCGAACATGATCTACACCGACGGGCTGGTCTCGCTGTTTGCGTTCGGCGGCATCTATGCCGCCGGCACGTTCGGCTGGGACACGATCCGGATCGGCACCTTCGGCATCATCCTCGCGGTCGCCGGCACGTTCGGCGGCTGGATCGGGGGCAAGCTCGATGATGCGTTCGGCCCGAAGCGCGTGATCACCGGCAGCCTCGTGATCCTGCTGTTTGCGATCGTCGTGATCCTCACCGTGAACAAGGATTCCGTCCTGTTCATCCAGGTCGCGCCGCCGGTGCCTGGCGGTGCGTTGTTCGCGGGCGCCGCCGAGCGCGCCTACATCGTGCTGGGCTGCCTGATCGGCGCCACCGGTGCGCCACTGCAGGCCGCCTCGCGCTCGCTCCTGATCCGCCTCGCGCCGAAGGATCGCATCGCGCAGTATTTTGGCTTGTTCGCGCTCACCGGCAAGGTGACGTCGTTCATCGGCCCGCTCCTGATCGGCGCGATCACCGCGGCGACCGCAAGCCAGAAGGCCGGCATGGCGGTGCTGGTGGCGTTCTTCGTCGCGGGACTGGCGCTACTGGCGAAGGTGCGGGAATGATCACCGCCGTCGTCCCGGCCAAGGCCGGGACCCATACCGCGTGATCCATCGAAGGCGCGCTGGGGCTAGTTGTCCCTCACCAAGCAACATCGGTGGTTATGGGTCCCTGCTTTCGCAGGAACGACAGCTTCGTAGCCCGGATGAAGCGGAGCGCAATCCGGGGTCTTTGGTCCGCGGAGAAACCGCCCCGGATTTCGCTACGCTCCATCCGGGCTACAGATCGTACTCAATGCCGGAAATGCCGCACGCCGGTGAACACCATGGCGATGCCGTGCTCGTCGGCGGCCTTGATCACCTCGTCGTCGCGCATCGAGCCGCCGGGCTGGATCACCGCGGTGGCGCCGGCCTCGATGCAGGCCAGCATGCCGTCGGCGAACGGGAAGAAGGCGTCGGAGGCGACCACCGAACCCTTGGTCAGGGGCTCGGCGAGCTTCAGCTCGGCCGCTGCATCCAGCGCCTTGCGCGCGGCGATCCGTGCCGAATCGACCCGGCTCATCTGGCCGGCGCCGATGCCGACGGTGGCGAGGTCCTTGGCGTAGATGATGGTGTTCGACTTGACGTGCTTGGCGACGCGGAACGCGAATTTGAGATCGCGCAGCTCGGCGTCGGTCGGCGCGCGCTTGGTCGCGACCTTCAGGTTCATGTCCTCGACCACGGCATTGTCGCGGCTCTGCACCAAGAGGCCGCCGGCGACGGTCTTGGCGGTGAGGCCGACCGCGCGCGCGTTCGGCAGGCCGCCAGCGAGCAGCAGGCGCAGATTGCGCCGGCCGGCGATGATCGAGATCGCCTCCTCGGTCGCGTCAGGCGCGATGATCACCTCGGTGAAGATGCCGATGATGGCGCGCGCGGCGTCCGCATCGAGCGTGCGGTTGACCGCGATGATGCCGCCATAGGCCGAGGTGGAGTCGCAGGCCAGCGCGCGGGCATAGGCGGTGGCGAGATCGGGTCCCTCGGCAACGCCGCACGGATTGGCGTGCTTGACGATCACACACGCCGCGGTGCGCTGCGGATCGAACTCGCCGACGCATTCATAGGCCGCGTCGGTGTCGTTGATGTTGTTGTAGGACAGTTCCTTGCCCTGCAGCTGGCGTGCCGTCGCAACGCCCGGCCGCTTCTCCGGCGTGGCATAGAACGCCGCGGTCTGGTGCGGGTTCTCGCCATAGCGCAGCGACTGGATCAGCTTGCCGCCGAAGGCGCGGAAATCCGGCGCCTTGGTATCGAGCTGCACGGCAAACCAGTTCGAGATCGCGGCGTCATAGGCCGCCGTGCGCGCATAGGCCTTGGCGGCGAGCCGCCGGCGCAACTGAAGCGAGGTCGCGCCCTTGTGCGCGGCGAGCTCGTCGAGCACAGCCTGATAATCGTTCGCCTCGACCACCACGGCGACGTCGTCATGGTTCTTGGCCGCGGCGCGGATCATCGCGGGACCGCCGATGTCGATATTCTCGATGCACTCTTCGAAGCCGGCGCCTTTGTCGACGGTGGCCTCGAACGGATAGAGGTTGACGACCAGAAGATCGATCGGCGCGATGCCGTGCGAGGCCATCGCCGCGGCGTGTTCCTTGTTGTCGCGGATCGCGAGCAGGCCGCCATGCACCTTTGGATGCAGCGTCTTGACCCGGCCATCCATCATCTCCGGAAAACCGGTGAGCTCGGAGACGTCCTTGACCTTCAGCCCGGCCGCCGCGATCGCCTTGGCGGTACCGCCGGTCGACACCAGCTCGACGCCATGGTCGGCCAGCGCCTTGGCGAAATTGATCAGTCCGGTCTTGTCGGAAACGGACAACAGAGCGCGGGTCACGCGGCGAAGCTGCTCGGTCATATCGGAAAATCCCTGGCTGTTAAGGCAGCCGGGTAGCATGGTTTTGTGCCATACGAAACCGGTCTCCGAGGCCGATTCCCCGCAAAATGGCGATGATTGGGCGGAAATCGCCCGACCTTGCAGACCCGTCACCCTGAGGAGCGCGCAGCGCGTCTCGAAGGGTCGACGGCCACCAGCCGGGCCGTGCATCCTTCGAGACGCCGCTTCGCGGCTCCTCAGAGCCTGACTGAAAAATGGGTGAGTGATCTCAGTGGGGTGTGATTCCATCGGATTTGCAAAGATTCGAGGGAGAGCACGATGCCCTGGACCAAGATCACTCGGGAGCAATATCGGCGGGACGATCT